>JAEXXR010000049.1 GCA_023405705.1 Actinomycetes bacterium | reverse complement strand
CCGACGATCGAGAAGGTCTCGGCGCGTGCGCCCCTGCGGCGGCGGGACCGCACGACCCCTCCCCTGCGCTTGGCGCGCGCCGAGAGCGCCACGACGGTCGCCGCGCCTGCGACGAAGCCGGTCACCGCGACGGCGGCGGCCTTCGTCGCCGGCAGCCGCGGCTGCGCGCGCTCCAGGGTGCGCACCTCGTCGACGACGGGGACCGCGTCGACGGTCTCCTCGGCCTCGATCGGCAGCGGGTGGTGGTCTGCGTTCGTCTCGCTCATGTCGCGCCGGCGCATCGTGACAGCGGCGCCGGTCGTAGCCGTGGCGACGCGTCCTCTGCGCAGGCTAGCGCAGTCTTATGTCGCCTCGGGCGACGGGTCGGCCGCGGCCGGCGCCGCCTGCTCCGCGGCGGGCGCCGCCTGCTCCTCGGCGGGCGCCGCCTGCTCCTCGGCCGGCGCCGGCTTCTCCTCGGCCGTGCCCGGGTACGACGGTCTCGCGTCGGGGTCGAGCAGCCGCTCGTAGAGGCGGTAGCGGCGCACGACTCTGCCGCCCATCCCCTCCATCGCGCGGTTCATCGACTTGTTCGTCTCGAGGATCCAGCCCATCTCGCCGTAGGTCTGCGGGGTGACCTCGGCCGAGTCGAAGTGCAGCTCATAGAAGCGCGCGGCGACGCCGGTGTGCTGCCACTCGCGCTTGACCCCGAGCGCGAACACGCGCACGCGGTCGATCTTCTTGCGGTTGAGCAGGAACTTCAGCCAGCCGAACGGGAAGATCCGCCCGTTCATCGTCTTGAAGACCTGGTTGTAGTCGGGCACCGACAGCGCGGCGCCGACCGTCTCGCCGTCCTTCTCGGCGACGAACGCCCAGTGCTCGTCGAGGATCGGCTTGAGCGTGTGGGCGTAGTGGCGGACCTCGGTCTCGGTCAGCGGCGAGAAGCCCCAGTTTCTCTCCCACGCCTCGTTGTAGACCTCGAGGAAGCGGTCGATCTCGGCGTGGATGTCCTTCTTGCGCATCGGCCGCACGGTGATGCCGTGCTTGCTCTCGACGCGCTCGGCGACTCTCCAGATCGACGGGTGGACCCTGTCGCGGCCCTGGATCTCCAGGTGCCACATCAGCGTGTCCATCGCTCTGATCATCCCGGCTCTCTCGAACAGCCGCGGGTAGTAGCGGTGGGTCCAGTCGGTGAGGATGATCGGGGCCAGCTCGTAGCCCTCGACGAGCACGCCGCACTCGTCGTTCATCGTGAAGCTCATCGGGCCGACCATGCGGTCGCGGCCGCGCTCGCGCAGCCAGCTCTCGGCGGCGGCGAAGAGGGCGTCGGCGGCCTCCTGGTCGTCCTCGCACTCGAAGAAGCCGTACAGGCCCCATCTGTTGTCCTGGAACTGGTTGAGGAGGCGGTCGACCTGGGCGCTGATGCGGCCGACGGCGCGGCCGTCGCGCCAGGCGATGAAGTACTCGGCCTCGCCGTGCTCGAACCACGGGTTCTTGTCGCGGTCGAGGAATCTGCGCCGGTCGGCGATGAGCGGCGGGACCCAGTTCGGCTCGTTACGATAGAGCCGCCACGGCAGCTTGATGAAGGTTGTGAGGTCGCGCTTGGAGGCGACCGGCCGGACGTCGAGACCCATGCCGGCCACCCTATATGCCGACCACCACAGACGTATTCGACAAGGCGCGGACGCACGAGCGCGTCCTGCAGCTGAGAGCCGCACGCGAGATCGACGCGGTTCCCTACTTCCGCCGCCTCGAGTCGGCCGCCGCCCCCGTCGTCGAGATGGAGGGCGAGCGCCGCATCATGCTCGGCTCCAACAACTACCTGGGGCTGACCGGCGACGAGCGCGTGATCAAGGCCGCGCACGACGCGATCGACCGCTACGGCACCGGCGTCACCGGCTCGCGTCTGCTGAACGGGACGCTCGACCTCCACCTCGAGCTGGAGCAGGAGCTGGCCGACTGGTTCGGCACCGAGGACGCGATCGTCTACACGACCGGCCACCACGCCAACCTCGGCGCGATCGGCACGATCCTCGGCCCCGGCGACACCGTCGTCGTCGACTCCGGCGACCACGCCTCGATCCTCGACGGCGTGCTGCTGTCGAAGGCGAAGATGCGGCCGTTCCGCCACAACCGGCTCGACCTGCTGGAGAAGCGCCTGAAGCAGGCCGAGCAGGACGGCGGCGGCATCCTCGTCGTCGTCGACGGCGTCTTCTCGATGGAGGGCGACGTCGCCCCGTTGCAGGAGATCGCCGACCTGTCCGAGCGCCACGGCGCGCGGCTGATGGTCGACGAGGCCCACGGCCTCGGCGTGCTCGGCGCGCGCGGCGCCGGCGCCTCGGAGCTGCTCGGTGTCGAGGAGCGCGTCGACCTGCGGATGGCGACCTTCTCGAAGTCGCTCGCCTCCTGCGGCGGCGTGATCGCCGGCCCCGCCGACGTGATCGACTTCCTGCGGATCCAGTCGCGGCCGTTCCTGTTCACCGCCTCGGGCGTGCCGGCCGCGGTCGGCTCGGCGCTGGCGGCGGCACGGATCGCCCGCTCCGACGAGGGTCTGGCGCTGACCGCGAGAGTGCAGGAGAACGCCGCCTACCTGAACGCCGGCCTGCGCGACCTCGGGCTGCACGTCGTCGACCCGGTCGCGCTGCCGGACGGGTCGAGAGTCGCCACCCCGATCGTCCCCGTGCTGGTCGCGGACGACTGGAAGGCCGCGCTGCTGTGGAAGGCGCTGTGGGAGAAGGGCGTCTACGTCAACGTCGCACTGCACCCGGCCGTGCCGCCAGGCGGCGCGCTGCTGCGCACGAGCGTGATGGCGACGCACGACACCGCGACGCTCGACGAGGCGCTCGCCGCGTTCGCGGACGTGAAGCGCGCGTTCGAGGCCGAGCACGGCCGGCTGCCCACCGCTTCCTAGGACATCCGTCCTAGGTGGGCCGCCGTCCCCCGTTCGGCGCACGAAACGAGGCCGTTGGTCTCGTTTCGGGTGCGGACCGGCGCACGCTTCGAAACGCCTCTGATATGAGCTGGCGCACCGTCGATTAGCGTCTTTTCAGACTTTTCACAAAAACCCCGCTCCTAGCGCACGTTCGACCAGTTCTCCATTGACCGGCCGGGGGAGAACCGCATACGGTCTGAAGCGTCGTCCGGTCGGGCTCGCACAACGGCTGACGCGCTCTTACGAGGGAGAGCGCGGGTGCCACGGATCGTGCTCGAGCCCGCTCGGCGATGGAGACGGCAGACGCCCCCGATCCCCTCAAGCTCGGGTCGCCTGCCGAGGCCTACTCGTATCGGAGGCAGGGAGAAAGAGTGCAGATGGACGGGTTGCCGACGATGACCCCTGGGCCGCAGCACCTGCGTGCCCTGGAGCGTGCCAACCGCGTGCGACTGGCGCGCGCGGAACTGAAGCGCCGTATCGCCGACGGCGAGATCACGGCGGCGGAGGTCCTCCTCTCCGCTCCGTGGGAAGCCAGCAGCATGGCGATCGGAGACGTGCTGATGAGTCAGCGTCGTTGGGGCAGCACCCGCTGCCGGAAGTTCCTCGCGATCTTCCGCATCGCGGAGACGAAGAGCGTCGGCTCGCTCACCGAGCGTCAGCGCCTGGCGCTGGCGGCTCAGCTGGACGCGCACGCCAAGATCGAGCGCGGAAGCGTTCGTCTCGAAGCGGCGCGCGATCTCGTCAGCGCCTGACGGCGCTGATCGTTCGCGACGCGCCCGGTTGCGCGCCCGCGTCGGCGCCCGACGAGAACTCGCTCACCGGAGGCTGCCGCGCGGCGACGCCCCTGGGTAGCTCGGCCGGGAGCTGCTCAGGCGACCGCGCCGCCGACGGGCGCGAAACCCGGGCCGCGCGTGGCGATCTCGACGATGTTGCCGTCCGGGTCGCGGACGTAGATCGAGCGGAAGGCGCCGCGCTCGAAGACGTCGGTGCACTCGACGCCCTGGTCGCGCAGGTAGTCGCGCCAGGCGAGCTGCTCGTCGGAGCTCTCGACGGTGAACGCGACGTGGTGGACCGAGCCGGCCCCCATCACGCCGTCGGGCAGCTGCGGGTACTCCATGAAGGTGATGAGCGTCCCGGGCGTCCCGTTCGCGTCACCGAACCAGAAGTGACGGGTGCTCGGGTCGTCGTCGTTGACGCCCTGCTCGACGAGCGCGAGCCCCAGCACGTCACGGTAGAAGCCGGTCGTGCGATCGAGGTCCCGGCAGATCGCCGTGACGTGATGCAGCCCGGTCAGCCGCATCCGCCGCGGCTCGTTGTCAGGTTCGACGCCCATCGGCCGGAGGATATAGAGAGGCGAGGCGGCGGAGGACGCTCAGCGGACGTCGCGATTGCCCGCGGAGCGGCCGCTCGCAGCGCGGCCGGCCGCTCAGCGGACTTTCATGCCGAAGCCGCCGGAGCGCTTCTTGAACAGCCCGCGGAAGCCGAAGAAGGCGAAGACGAAGACCGCGATCGCTATCGGCACCATCGTGGTTCTGCTGACTCTGGCAAAGAACATCCCCGCCATCGTGGCGACCGCCAGCGTCGCTGACAGCACCACGGTGTGCGAGCGATAGCCGCCAAGATGCTCGCGCAGCGCGACCTCCAGCCCCGCGACCGACCCGGTGAGCACCGCCCCGGTCAGCAGCACGTTCCCCGGGCTCCCCCCGACGATCAACCCCGCGACCCCCAGCCCGATCGCCGCCAGCACGCACAGCTCGACGAGCGGAAATCTCCCCCAAGGCGGCTCGGGAGCCTCCTCCCGCCGACTGCGCGCCGACCGCCGCGCCGCATCATCCCGCGCCACCGCCGAAGTCTCCTTCTGCACGCGCGCGGGGCCGGACGCACCAGCGCCGGCCCCAGGCGACTTCATCCGTCTACGACTGCGCTGGCCCATGGCGCGAGAGCTTAGATCAGCTGCCGATCCGCCATGCCGCCGATGTCGCAGACCGCCCACATCACGTCGTTCGCAGCACCCCAGAGACCCACACGAAGTGGGAGCTTCTATTGATGATCGTGGCGTAACCCCAATTCGAGCTACCGCCGGGCGTCCAAAACGAGATCAGCCCTTGAGGATCGATGTACTCGCACCGGAACGGCAGGGCGTTACCGCCAGAACCATCTCTATTCGTCTTCGCGCCCGCACATACGGTTCCCGGCGTCGTGAGTGCCCCGCCGCCAACGCCAACCCCGTAGAGCCAGATGTTGGCTCCATGTATGCAGCGAGCGTTCGCTTGCAACTCATTTCCAAAGTTGCAGAATCCGTATATCTGATCGGCCTTCGCCGATTGCCCGAAAATACACATAGACAAACTCGCACACGCAACTGCCCACATGCCAGCGACATAGCGTCGCATCACTCGCCTCCTCGTTTGAATGGCTTGCTACCGATGCACGACCAGAGAGACACAACCCTCGCCCTTACGACAGGCCCCACCTCGATTGAGCGCTGGACTCACGGCCGTCCTCCGCGATGCGATCTCAGCATCCCTGACACGCATCGAGTTCCACGACGAAGGGCTCCCCGCCCCGGTCAAACGCGAGCCCCCTTACGGCCCTCCGAGTGTGGATCCAGAAGACGCCGCCAACAACGTTCGCAGTGCGGTGATCGCCGGAAATCAGTCGTACGCGTCCCGTCTCGCCGAGCAGTCCGACAATGACCACCTCGCGAGGACGCAAGCCCGGCGCTCCAGCAGCGCCACCGCTCAACATCGTGAGCGACCGCACTGGGTCCGCGATCGCGGTTTCCGCCACGCACTTAGCAGCGACGACCGAAAGCTCACTGAAGATGGCAACGCAGACGACGCTGCTGCCCTGCGCGAGCACCGGCGCTCCAGTCTGCTCACCGCGGACCGCCCACACCGTGAAGCCGTTGCTGAGCCGCACCGCGCGTCGTGCCGACGAACGGTCGACTTCGACGTTGGGTATCCGCAGGCGGTCCGCAGATGCCGGCAAGACATCTCTCGGCGTGGCCCTACGGTCGAGCAGCGCCAATGGCGCTTCAACTCGCGGCTCCTGCACTTCCGCGCTCGGCCACTGCTCCCCACCGCATCCGATCACGACGAAGCAGACAGCGATGATCGCCGCCACTAGTTTCAAGACGCCTCCCAAGGCGATTCGTCACTACCGCTATCAATCAGCCGCCGTAGTCACACGACGCCCGACCGGCACCTGGCATCCTATTTGCGGTGCATTGCCTAGGTCAAGACGCAACAGCGCGACTACTAAGCGCTTAGCAATCTATAACTGGTGAACTGCCAGCGATAGTGGGCAGCCGCTGGAGATCTTGATGTGCCACCAGCCGGCGAGCATGCCGATCAGGCCCAGGCGGGGGCGGGATTCCCAGGTGCCGCAGCCCGGTTCGCCGACCTCAGCGCGGGTGATGCGGAGGAAGCGGTGCTCGGCAGGGTCGCGCAGCATGCGCTCCAAGAGGGCACGGCGCTCGGCCTCGCGGGCGGCACGGGCGGCGAGGATCTCGCGGACGTCGTGGAGGCGGTCGGCGAGGTCGTCGCGGAGGTGCTCCAGCTCGCCAAGGTCCAGGAGACGTGGGCCCGCCGGCGGCGGCGCTGCGACGGACCAGTCGATCTCGTCGCATGCTCTCGCTCGGGCGACCAGCAGTGCCAGCTCGGACTCCAGCTTCGCGACCTGGCGGCGCAGGGTGCGGCGGGCGGCCGCTTCGAAGTCGCGGGACGGCATGTAGCCGTACTGCTGCGGCGAGCCGGGGACGAGCGCGGGCGCGTCTCGGGCCGGGTGACCGGCCGATCGTCTGGTGCGCTGGGTCGTGCTCGCGTCGGTGACCGACATCCGCCTTCTCCTCCTCGCTTCGGGCGATTCTAACGCCGCTGCGCTGCTTTCGGGTGTGGAACCGGCGTGAGGGGCGTCACGATTCGAGCGTCTCCCGGCAGATCCACAGCGCCTCGTCGACGTGGACCTCCGGGACGCCGTCGACCTGGACGGCGTAGAGCAGCAGGCGCTGGGTCGTCTTCGTCACGACGCGCTCGGGCGCGACGTCGCCGAACAGGAGGGCGATCGGGCCGCGCTCGTCGCCGACGACGATCCGCCCGGCCGGCAGCTCCGGCGCGGTCTCCCCTTCCCCCAGGCGCTCGGCCGAGCCGCTCAGGCGCAGGCCCGGCGTGCCGTCGACCGCCGCGGCGTCGAGCGCGACGATCGGGACGCCGGTCTCCAGCACCGCGATCGTCAGCGCGTCCTGCAGGAGGCCGTGCGACGGCAGGCCGCCGCGCAGCAGCCGCTCGGCGGCGGCCGCTTCCACGGGCGTGAGCGTCACGTCCGGGTCGAGGCCGATGTGGCGGAAGAAGACGCGGTAGGCGTGCGGGACCGGGCGCTGGCGCAGCACGAGTGCGTCGGCGCCGCGGAAGCGGTCGGCCATCAGCGCCAGGCGCGCTCTCACGCCCCGCGGGATGCGGCCGAGCGGTCTAGGCACCTCGACCTCCAGCAGCGTCAGGCCCAGCGCGGGGAACTCCTCGCGCAGCCGCTCGGAGACCCAGCCGGGGCGCGACGCCGGCTCGCTCACGCCGGCCCCCTCTCCAGCTCCCGCACCTTCGCCGCCAGCCTCTCCGAGGTCGAGACCTGGTCGCCGAGGGCGGTCTCCATCACCTCGCCGCCTCTGTAGGCGAGCACGACGGTCGGGCAGACAGCGACGGCGTAGAGATTCGCGACGGCGCCGTCACGGTCCTGCGCGAGCGGGAAGGTCCAGCCGTGCTCCTTCGCGAGCGTGCGGAAGTCCTCCTGCTTGCCCTTGATGCCGACCGCCGCGAAGCGGACCTGCGGGAATCTGCCGGCGACCTCCTGCATCGCGTCCAGCTCGCGGACGCACTTCTCCGCGCCGGAGGTCAGGAAGGCGAGCACGACCGGGCCCTGCTCCTGCAGCGTGCAGATGTTCAGCGCGCGCGGATCGGTCACGTCGCACGCGGGCGTGTTTCCGGCGGCGCCCTGGTCGGCTCTGCGAGCGACGTTGGCGTCGCCTTCCAGGTCGCTGTCGACCAGCGGTGCAGCGAACGGGAGCAGCTGCTCACCGGCCTGCAAGCCGCTCGACCCCTGGCCCTCGGTTCTGAGCGTGTTGAGCGTGATGTAGGCGATCAGGATCAGCGCGACGACACCGGCCAGCCAGCCGTACCTGCTCGCGCCCGGCGGTCTCGCCGACGGCGGCGGGCCCGGCGGTCGCTCGGTCCCCGTCATG
>JAEXXR010000521.1 GCA_023405705.1 Actinomycetes bacterium | reverse complement strand
CTGCTGCGCCGGTCACCGCTGCCGGTGCGCCGCCAGCGGCGCCGAGCGCGCCGGCCCTTGCCGCGGGCGCACGTGCGTCGTCACCGGCTCCGGTCGCCGCTCCCGCCGGCCGCGGCGACGCCACCCTCCAACCGCTCACCCGCCTCCAGCAGACGGTCGCGCGGCGGATGGCGGAGGCGAAGGCGACGGTGCCGGAGTTCCTCGTCGAGACGCGCGTCGACATGGACGCGGCGGTCGCGCTGCGGGCGCAGCTGAAGGCGGCCGACCCGGAGCGAGCGCCCTCCTTCAACGACCTCGTCGTTAAGGCGTGCGCGCTGGCGCTGCGCGACCACCCGCGCGCGAACGGCTCCTACACGAGGGACGGCTTCCAGTTGCACGGCCACGTCGCGGTCGGCCTCGCGGTCGCGGCCGACGACGCGCTCGTCGTGCCGGTGATCGCCGACGCCGACCGCCTCTCGCTCGGCGAGATCGCGCGCGAGGCGCGGCGGCTGGCGACCGCCGTCCGCGAGGGGACGATCGCCCCGGCCGACCTGGCCGGCGGCACCTTCACCGTCTCCAACCTCGGCATGTTCGGCGTGACCCGCTTCCAGGCGATCGTCAACCCGCCGCAGGCGGCGATCCTCGCCGTCGGCGCGCTGCGCAGGGAGCCGGTCGTGCGCGACGACGCGCTCGCCGTCGGCAGCGTGATGGACCTGTCGCTCACCTGCGACCACCGCATCCTCTACGGCGCCGACGGCGCCCGCTTCCTCGCGCGCGTGCGCGAGCTGCTCGAACGACCCCTGTCGCTGCTGCTGTAGCCGCGACCCGACACCAGAGAAGAGACGAGACGCAATGCGAGTTGGAACGGCCGAGACGCCGCAGGGCCCGGTGCCCGTCATCGAGCGCGACGGCGCGCTGCTGCCGATCGGCGACGGCGCGACGCCGCTGGAGGCGCTGATCGCGACCGGCGCGCCGCTGGAGCCGGCCGCGGACGCGGCGCCGCTGGAGGGCGCGCGGCTGCTCGCGCCGCTGCGGCCGGGCAAGGTCGTCGCGATCGGCCTCAACTACCTCGACCACATCAAGGAGGCCGGCCTCGAGCCGCCGGAGCGGCCGCCGGTCTTCGCCAAGTTCACGACCAGCGTGATCGCCGACGGCGACGAGATCCGCGTCGACCGCGCCGTCACGCAGAGAGTCGACTGGGAGGTCGAGCTGGCGGTCGTGATCGGCAGAGAGGCCGTGCGCGTCTCCGAGGCCGACGCGCTGTCGCACGTCTTCGGCTACACGGTCGCCAACGACGTCTCGGCGCGCGACGTCCAGTTCGCCGACGGCCAGTGGGTGCGCGGCAAGTCGCTCGACACCTTCTGCCCGCTCGGCCCGGTGATCGTCACCGCCGACGAGATCGCGGACCCGCAGGCACTCGGCCTGCGCACGCGCGTCAACGGCGAGATCGTGCAGGACTCGACGACGGGGGAGATGCTGGTCGGCGTCGCCGGCCTCGTCTCCTACTGCTCGCACAGCTTCACGCTGGAGGCCGGCGACGTGATCGTCACCGGCACGCCGTGGGGCTGCGGCGAGTTCACCGACCCGCCGCGCTCGCTGCACGACGGCGACGTCGTCGAGGTCGAGGTCGACGGGATCGGGACGCTGCGCAACCCGGTCGCCGACCTGGGCTGAGGCAGGCGCCACCCGCAGCACCACCGCCGCCGCGCGCCGAGCGCGGCGGCCGCAGCACCGGCAGCACCTGCAACGGAACGACGGAAGAGGAGAGCACCGTGTTCGTCAGGCAACGGAGGACGGTCGTCGCGGCGTGCGCCGCTGCGGCCGGCATCGCGCTGGGCGCGCCCGCAGGGGCGCAGGCGCTCACGTCCGGGGACGCGTACGCGAACCAGGACGCGAACGCGTGCAGCTGGACGTTCGGCACCGCCGGCATCGAGAAGGTCGTCGCGCTCGACGCGGGCGCGTTCGCGATGACGAGCCTGAAGAACAAGGTCGCCTCGCCGGCGCAGGAGCTGGTGCAGGGGGCGACCGTCTCCGACGAGTTCCGCTTCGAGTGGGACGGCTCGACGCTGCGCGGCTCCAGCGGCGGCTGGAGCTGCGGCGCCGGCGCCGCGAGAACCGTGACGGTCGGCGGCGAGACGGCGATCCAGCTCGACGTCACGCTGACGCGCACCGGCGTCGACGTGACGAAGCGCTACGTGATCTTCCCGTCGACCTCGCTGATCCGCGAGCAGGTGATCTACAAGAACACCGCCGCCAGCGCGAGAACGCTCGCGAGACCGAGCTTCCTGCACCAGCGCACCGGCGCCTCCGACGTCGCCGACACCGACCTCAGATTCATGACCGGCGCGGCGGCCGGCTACGAGGGCACCCTCACCGGCAGATCGTGGACGCTGCGCTCGACGGCGCTCACGAGCACCTACCTGCGCGCCTTCGACAGCTACGACGCGATGAGCTGCGGCGTCAACGCGACGATCCAGACCTGCCCGACGCAGACGTGGAGAGAGACCAGCTCGATCTACGTGCCGTGGTTCAACCTGCACAACCGCAGACGCGACGACGGCATCGCGGTCGGCCTCGACCTCCACGGCCGCTGGCGGGCGGCGATCGGCAGCGTCGACGGCGCGCCCGGCGGCCTGTCGGTGACGCTGCCCAACTACGACGGCGCCGTCGCGGCCGGCGAGAGCGTCACCAGCCCGAGAGCGTGGCTGCTCGCCTACGCCGGCGACCTCGACGAGATGACCAACCGGCTGCTCGACTGGCAGTACAGATACCTGTGGGACTACACGCGCGCGCCGTACTTCGGCGGCGTGCGGATGCTCGGCTGGTGGCAGGCCGGCGCCCCGTACAACATCCCGGGCGGCTTCAAGGACCCGACCGGCGCGCTGCAGAAGGTCTTCGGCCTCGTCGACCACATGCGCCACGTCGGCGGCGACACCTACCACCGCGACTTCGGCTGGTGGGACAACATCGGCGACTGGCGCGGGCCCGACTGGAGATCGAGCGGCGACTACCTCGCCAAGTCGGGGATGCGGCAGCTGATCTACTACCCCGCCTACAACGTCAACGGCAGCTCCGTCCCGTACCAGTCCAACCCGTCGTGGTTCCCGGCCCAGCCGCCCTCCTGCAACCCGGTCGGCACCTTCGGCCAGCACGTCGCCGACCTGTCGATCCCGGCCGCCGCCAGCTGGGTGCAGGGGCTGATCACCGACAACGCCGCCCGCTGGGGCGACTACATGTGGCGCAACGACGCCTGCCCGATCGTCGACGTGAACGGCGCCAAGCAGCTGAAGCAGAGCGAGGCGTTCGTGAGACTGAGCGAGGGCTTCCTCGACGCGCGCCCCGGCTCGACGATCCAGACCGTCAACTCCGGCGGCACCGAGTTCGGCTGGGAGATCCTGCGCCGCTCCTCCAGCGCCAGCATCAGCGACAGAAGAGGCGACTGGCACCTCTACGACGCGACCCGCCTCTTCCCGGCCGACAAGCTCTCCGGGATGCCCGACGACTGGCCGGTCGACGAGTGCGCGCCGATCTACAACTACGCGCTCGCCTTCAACCCGGACTTCAGCGGCGACAGCGGCGAGGCGGCCGACCTCGAGTGCATGCGCGGCGTGATCGAGCGCTACCGCTACCTGAAGGACCAGGGCGTCGCCGGCCGCTGGTCGCGCGTCTACCACCCGGCCTCGAGCGGCGCCGCGCGCAGCTGGATGCAGCGCGTCAGCAGAGACGGCGGCAAGAGCGTCCTGCTGCACGACGCGGCCGAGAGCGGCACCGTCACCATCCACCCGAAGGGCCTCAACGCCGGCGCCACCTACGCCGTCTCCTGCCAGTACGCGGCGTGCACCGCGAGCCGCACCGGCGCCGACCTGATGAGCAGAGGGATCGCGCTCAGCTCCCCGGCGGCCGGCGAGATCGTCTGGCTCGGCATGCCGAAGCGGCCGGGCGGCGGCGGCGACACGACGGCGCCGAGCGCGCCGGGGTCGGTTACCGCCGGCTACGAGACGAACATGAACGTGCCCGGCGTCGGCCTCACCTGGCCGGCGGCGAGCGACGACAGCTTCGTCAGCGGCTACGACGTGCTGCGCGACGGCGCCCGCATCGCGGTCGTCAGCAAGGGCACCTACTACTTCGACCACTCGCCCGCGGCGAGCACCCAGTCGGTCTACGGCGTGCGCGCCTTCGACGGCGACGGCAACCGCTCGGCGACGACCTCGACGACGGCGACCGCCGCCGACGCGACCGTCCTCGACGGCACGGCGGGAGCGATCGCCTACAGCGGCGCCTGGAGCCACCAGACCGGCAGAGTCGAGGCCCACGCCGGGACGCTCTCGGTCGCCTCGGCGGCCGGCGCGACCGCGACGCTCGAGGTCACCGGCAGCGGCTTCGCCTGGTACGCGAAGCTCGGGCCCGGCAACGGCAAGGCGGTCGTGCGGATCGACGGCCGGCAGGAGGCGATCGTCGACCTCTACGCCCCCGACGACAACAACTGGCGCGTGCCGATCTTCTCGCGCACGTGGAGCTCGACGGCGAGACGCCGCATCACGATCACGGTGCTGGGCCAGCCGCACGCCCCCGCGACCGGGACCGACGTGACGATCGACGGCTTCCAGGTCCGCACGACGCTGCCGGCCGTCACCGAGGACGACGCCTTCACCTTCGCCGGCACCGGCTGGCTGCGGCCCGGCGGCGGCCAGCCGTGGGCGTCGAGCGAGAGCGTGACGGCGAGCGGCGCCGGCGGCGACTACGACTTCCTCGCCTGCCGCACCGCCTGCCGCGGCTTCTCCGACAGACAGGGTCAGGACAACTGGAGCTACCAGGACCTCCGCTCCGGGACGTGGACGAACATCGCCACCTTCCTGACGAGCGGCTCCGGCTACGGCCGGCAGTGGCACGACACGACCCCGTCGACCGGCGGCTGGGTGCTCGCCGACATGATGCATCCGGGGGTCGACGTCGACACGGCGCGGACCTGGAGAGCACCGCGCGCGGGCGTGATCGACATCGCCAGCCGCCCGGCGAAGATGGTCGCGGCCGGCGACGGCGTCGTCGTGAAGATCACCAAGAACGGGACGACCGTCGCCGGTCCGCGCACGATCGCCGGCGGGGACCGCAGCGGCACGGACATGAACCTCGCCGGGCTCTCCGTCGCGGCCGGCGACCTGATCCGCTTCGAGATCAACCGCAACGGCACCTACAACTCCGACATGACCAACTGGGACCCGGAGGTCGCCTACCGGCCGGCCTCCGGCTGCGCGCTCGCCTGCCAGCTGTTCTCCGGCGAGCAGGGCGCCGGCGGCTGGCGCAACCAGGGCGAGTCGGGCGGCGCCTGGAGCGACCTGGCCGCCTACGCCGGGCGCTCCGCCGACCCCGACGGCGGCGGTTGGAGCGACGGCGCCGCCAGCGGCCCGCGCAAGGTCCACCGCAAGACGCTGCGGCCC
>JAEXXR010000481.1 GCA_023405705.1 Actinomycetes bacterium | reverse complement strand
GCTCGGCGCCGCGCGCTCGCGGCTCCAGCACGGAGGAGCGGAAGCTGCGAACCGCCTCGCTCACCGCGCCGCCGCCTCGATTCCGAGCAGCGGCGCGCAGTGGGCCGCGACCTCGTCGAGGCGCGCGAACCAGACGTCGCCGTCGCTGACCATCCGCTCGACGAGGCGCTCCAGCTGCGCCAGGCGGGCCGGGCGGCCGATCACCTCCGGGTGCATCGTGAAGGAGGTGTGGCGCCGCTCGGTGCGGGCCGACTCGTACTCGGCCAGCCACGAGGTGAACAGCTCGCGCGGGTCGGCCGTGTTGCCGCCCGAGTCGATGTTCCAGCCGTAGCGCGGCCAGTCGTCGAGCGACCAGTGGACGGGGATCTCGAGGATCCGCCGTCCCTCCCACTCCTCGACGTACGGGCGGTCGTCGCCCATGCACGAGGAGTCGTAGGCGAAGCCGTGCTGCAGCAGCAGCTCGAAGGTCTCCGGCGTCAGCTCCCACGAGGTCGAGCGGTAGCCGACCGGCCGCGGCGCGCCGGCCGCCTCCAGCGCCGCGAAGCCCCGCTCGACCTCCTCGACCTGCTCCTGCGCGGAGACCTTGTCGCTGCGCAGGTGGAGGTGGCCGTGGTGGCCGATCTCGTGGCCGGCCTCCAGCAGCGCGGGCACGAGGTGCGGGTGGCGCTCGGCGGTGTCGCCGGGGACGAAGAAGGTCGCCGGCAGCTCGTGGCGGCGCAGCAGCTCGAGGATCCGCGGCAGGCCGCGCGTGACGCCGTAGCGGCCCTCCGACAGCGTCGTGATGCGGCGGGCGTACTGCTCGCCCTCGCCGAGCCAGCCGGCCTCCGCGTCGACGTCGAAGGTCAGCGAGACGGCGACCGCGTGGTCCTCGGGCCAGCGCCAGTCGGTCACGTCGCCGGGCGCCGCGCCGGGCACGCGGGCCGCGCCGTTGCGCGCCCCGCCGGCCGGCGTCTTCCCCGCGGCGCTCACGGCGCCACCGCGGCGCTCGCCGCCGGCTCGGGGGTGGCCGTCGGGCGCCGGTCCTGCCATCTGCGCACGAGGAACAGCACCTGCGAGAGCGACAGCACGCCGACCGAGATCAGGATCTCCTTCAAGCCGCCGTAGCCGGTGATCGAGGCGCTGGTGACGCCGGCGACGAGGATCACCGTGTCGAAGACGACGAGCGCGACGCCGATCCCGAACCAGCCGCGGCCGAGGCGGATCGGCCGCGGGGCGTCCGGCGCGTCGCGGCGCAGCAGCAGGAAGCCGGCGATCGCGAGCAGGTGGGCGAGCACGAAGCCGACGTTGCCGGCGACGATCACCGCGAGCGCGTTGCCGACGAACAGCACGAGCGCGACGTTGATCAGCAGCTGGATCGTCAGCGCGCGGGCGGGGACGCCGCGGCGGTCCAGCGCGCCGAACTGGCGGACGGTCAGGCCGTCGAGCGACGACTGGTAGAGGGCGCGGCCGGCGTCGGCGGTGCCCATCACCGACAGCAGCATGATGCCGCCGATCAGCAGGATCGTGACGAGCGCGGCGCCGCCGCCGAACAGCACGTCCGCGGAGTCGCCGAGGAAGGTGTACGGCGCGGCCGCGAGCGTGTCCTGGCCGAGCAGGCCGGCGATGCCGATCGGCGTCAGCAGCGCGACGGCGAGGAAGACGAGCGCGGCGACGCGGATCGAGCGGCGCGTGTCGCGGACGGTGTCGCGGAACTCCGGCACGAACGAGGCGGCGGCCTCGATCGCGTACGCCGACCAGGCCATGATGAACAGCCACGCGAGCGCCGTCCGCAGGCCCTCGCCGCCGCTCGGCAGCGACCACGTGAAGCTGCTCGTCGACCACGAGGAGTCGGTGAAGGAGACGGTCCCGAAGATCGCGACCGGGACCATCAGCGAGACGCCGACGACGGTCATGATCCACTTCGCGGTGCTGAGGCGGAACATCGCCAGCAGGTAGGAGACGACCGCGACGGCGAGCGCGATCGTGCGCGAGAGGTCGAAGTCGATCCCGAGGATCGTCGTCGACCAGGTGCTGTCGGGCCAGAACTGCGAGGTCAGGATGCCGGCGACGGAGAGGCCCCAGATCGCCGGGGCGGTCGCCCACGCGAACCAGTAGGCGTAGGTCGCGAGCGGGCCGACGCCGGGTGCGCGCCGCTGCCACGCCTGGCTGGCGAACAGCGCGATGCCGCCGGACTTGTCCGGGAACATCGAGGCCATCTCCGAGTAGATCCAGTTGTGCAGCACGGCGATCAGCGCGATCGCGGCCCACAGCGCGATCGCGGTCCACGCGCCGAGCGCGCCGACCGACGCGGCGAGGCCGACGAACAGCGCGGCCGGCAGGCCGAGCGTGATCGTGACGCCGTCCCACCATCGGAGCGACTTCTCCAGCTCCGACGAGCGGCCGGTCTCGAGCGCCGTCGCCGGCGACTGAGCTGCCCTCGTGTCCATCTCTGCTCCCTCGTGCGTGACCGCCGCCTCGGCGGCCGTGTGGGCGAGCACCTTACGTTTGCGCATTGCGTACGTCAAGGCAAAAATTCATCCGCAATGCGCAAGTCTATCGGCCAGATGTATAAGGATTGCGCCAGCTATAGGCGGAATCGCCCGTGGACGCTGGGATCGCGCGCCGGCGGTTTCCGCGCAGCGCTGTGGCGGGCGCCGCCGCTGGTACGGTTCGCGCCGTGACCGAAGACGCGCTGGACCCGCTCGACGCCGAGATCGTGCGCGAGCTGCAGGAGGACGGCCGCCGGCCGTTCCGCGAGATCGGCCGCAACCTGGGCGTGCCGGAGGCGACCGTGCGAGCGCGCGCGAAGCGCCTGCAGGACTCCGGCCTGCTGCGCATCCTCGCCTTCGCCGACCCGACCAAGATGGGCAACGCGAAGCTGTCGCTGCTCTTCCTCGACGTCGACGCCGACGCCCACGAGCGCGTCGCCGACACGATCACCCGCTGGTCCCAGGTCAGCTACCTGTCGACGACGCTCGGCACCGCCGACCTCTGCGTCCAGGTGATGTGCCGCGACGACGAGGAGCTGTGGAGCCTCACCCAGAGAGTCCGCACCCTCCCCGGCGTCACCCGCCTGGAGACGCTCGCAGAGGTCCGCGTCCACAAGCTGCGCTTCACGCTGCCGGAGCGGGCGGGGTAGGGCGGGGCGCGCGGCGCTCGCGCGCCACCCGCCGCCTGCCGGCCGGCGACGACCGTTCGGCGCCACTTGCCGCTTGTACAGGCGATCGTCGTTCCGTATTGTGGCGCGCCGTGAGAAGCCGAGCTCGGTCGCTGCTCGTCGCCACCGGAGCCGGCCTCGCGGCCGCGACGCTCCTGCTGGCGCCCGTCTCCGCCACCGCGGACGTCGTCCCGTTCGTCGACTGCGTCGTCGCACCGGTGCCGCCGAGCGTGGCCGCGAAGGTCTACTTCGGCTACGTCAACGACGGCGGGCAGACCTCGATCGTCTTCGGCGACGCCAACCAGGTCGTCCCGGGGATCGGCTACCAGGGCCAGCCCGAGATCTTCTCCAGCGGCGCCTTCCCGCGCGTCTTCCACGCGATCTGGAACGTGGCGGCCTTCCCGGCGTCGCGTGGGAGCTGAACGGCAATACCGCGCTCGCGACGGCCGACTCGCCTCGCTGCGTCGCGGGCGCGACCGGCGGGGTCGCCGCCGTGACCCCGACGAGCGCGACGCTCACCGGCATCGCCGGCGGCGGCGGCGCGACGACGTACGCGTTCGAGTACGGCACCGGCGCAGAGCCGGACCTCACCAGCCCCTCGGCGGTCACCGGCCCGGGCCGGGCGCGGCTGGTGGAGCGGGCGCTGACCGGCCTGCAGCCCGCGACGCGCTACCGCTACCGCCTCGTCGCGACCGACCCGGACGGCACGACCGTCGGCGAGCTGCGCAGCTTTTCGACGCCCGCCCTGACGCCGCCGCCGGATCTGCAGCCGCCGGGGCCGCCCCGGGACCCGCCGCCGGGGACCCCGCCGTCTGATCAGCCGCCGACGGGCCTGCCGCCGTCGGATCAGCCTCCCGCGGGCCCGCCTGGTGGAGCGCCGAGAAGAGCCGCGCCACCGAAGCTCTCAGCGACCCGCCTCTCCCCGCGCACCTTCGCGATCCGCCGCGCCCGCAGAGGCGGCACGACGCTGCGCTTCACGCTCGAC
>JAEXXR010000466.1 GCA_023405705.1 Actinomycetes bacterium | reverse complement strand
CCGGGCCGAAACTGGCGGACTACTGTACGCCACCGATCCCCGCTGGGGGGGCGGGGGGGGGGTGGGAGCTCCGCCCACGGCCCTGTGCGACGCCCTCCCGGCTACTTGACCGCGAACGAGCTGCGGCTCGCGAGCTTGGAGCCGAAGGCCTGCGTCCGCACGACCAGCCGGCCGCTGCCGCTCGGCGCTCTCGCGCGCAGCGAGTAGCGGCCGGTCCGTCTGTCGACCGCGACGCGCCCGACGATCTGCAGCTGTCTCGAGCGCTTGCAGGCCGTCGCGCCGGCGCCGCCGAAGACGCGGATCCGTCTCAGCGAGCCGAGCCGCGCGACGTCGACGCGGCCGCGGATCTGGATCGTCGCGCCGCGCACCGCGACGCCGGTCAGCACGTTCGCGCGGCGCAGCCGCACGACCGGCGAGCGTCTGGTGCCGACGACGGCGCGGTAGCCGACGGCGAGCCGGGCGCGCGCCGACGACGGCGCTCTGACGACGACCGCGAATCTGCCGGTCGCGCCGATTCTCGTGCTGCCGGCTCTTCTGCCGGCGAGGTCGACGATCGTCACGGTCGAGCCGGGCGCGTAGCGCGACAGGCCCTTGACCGAGACGCGCGCGCCCTGCGCGGTCACGTCGGTGAGGACGACGTCCCCGCCGAAGCACTGCTGCAGCAGCGTGCCGTAGCGGCCGGGATCGGTCAGCGGCAGGGCGCCGTCGCCGTTCCCGCCTCTGCCGCCGTCGCCGCCCGGTCTGCCGTCGCCGCCGGTTCTCCCGTCGCCCGGTCTTCTGTCGTCGGTCGGTCTTCTGTCCTCGGGCGCGTTGCGCACGACGGCCGTCACCGGCGTCGTGGCGCTGTTGCCGGCGGCGTCGGTCTGGACGACGCGGATGCCGTAGCCGCCGGGCGCGTCCGGCAGGTCGACGGTCGCCGAGGAGGCGCCGGCGGCGACCGGCACCGTGGCGATCACGTTGCCGCTGCCGTCGAGCACCTCGATCACCGCGGTGGCGGCGTCCGGCGCGCGCGTGAACGAGACGCTCAGCGCGTCGGGCGGGCCGGTGACGGTCGGCGCGGGACCGGCGTCGGGCGGCGAGGTGTCGAGCGCGAACGCCGTGATCGGCGTCGTGGCGCTGTTGCCGAGCGCGTCGGTCAGCGTCACCTGCACGCCGTATCTGCCGTCTCTCGCGGCGTCCGGCAGTCTGACCACCCCGCTGCTCCCGCTCGAGACCGGGATCGTGTCGATCACGGTGCCCTCGGCGTCGAGCAGCTCGATCACGGCGGTGACGGCGTCGCCGGGCCGCGTGAAGGCGACCGCCCGGACGCGGCTGTTGCCCGCGCCGGTCACCGTCGGCGGGTCGCTCGCGGCCGGGCCGGCCTGGTCGAGCGAGACCTCCGTCGTGGGGGATGCGGCGCTGTTGCCGGCCTCGTCGGTCTGTCTGACGCGGACGTCGTAGGTCCCGTCGCCGACCGGCAGCTGGATCGCCTGCGAGGAGCCGCTCACGACCGGCACGCTCTGCACCACGACCCCGCCTCTGAGGATCTCCACGACGGCGGAGACGGTCGTGGGAT
Organism: Actinomycetes bacterium; assembly: GCA_023405705.1. The sequence goes on along the minus strand of JAEXXR010000466.1, from coordinate 4,329 downwards.
CTCTCGTGAACGAGACCGTCCGGTCGCGTCTGGAGAGGTCGCCGTCGACGGTGGGCGCCGGCCCGGGATCGGGCGCGACGCGGTCGAGCGTCGTCTCGGCCTCAGGGGAGGTGGCGCTGTTGGTCGCCGCGTCGACCTGTCTGACGCGGATTCTGTAGGTGCCGTCGCCGTCGGGCAGCGTCACCGTGCCGGCGGCGCCGGTCGGGACGGCCGTCGTCGCGACGACGATCCCGTTGCCGTCGAGCACCTCGATCGTCGCGCTCACGGTCGACGGATCGCGCGTGAATCTGACCTCACGGGCCAGTCTGTTGCCCTGGCCCGTGACCGTCGGCGCCGGCCCGGCGTCCGGTCCGACGCGGTCGAGCGTGACCGGCGTGCTGCCGGAGGTGCCGCTGTTGCCGGCGCCGTCGCTCTGTCTGACGCGGATCGTGTAGTCGCCGTCGGCGTCCGGCAGCGTGACCGTGCCGCTGTCGCCGCTCGGGACGCTGGTCGACGCGACGATTCTTCCGTCGCTGTCGAGCACCTCGATCGTCGCGGTGGTCGTCGTCGGGTCGCGGTCGAATCTGACCTCGCGGTCGCGTCTGTTGCCGTCGCCGGTGACGCCGGGCGCGGGGCCGCCCGAGGGCGCCGCCGTGTCGAGCGTGACCGTGGCGGAGTCGACGGTCGCCGTGTTGCCGGCGGCGTCTCTCAGCGTGATCCGCACGGTGTAGTCGCCGTCGCCGGCGGAGAGCGCGACCGTCGCGGTCCCGCCGAGCGCGCCGACGGCCGGTCCGACCGGGTTGCCGGATCTGTCGAGCACCTGCGCGGTCGCCGACGTCGCGTCGCCGGGCGGCGTGAGCGTGACGCTCCGCTGCGTGTCGTTGGAGAGCGCGGGGGCGACTCTCAGGTCGACCCCGGCCGTGCTCGGCGCGACGCGGTCGAGCACGGCGTCGGCCGTCGGCGAGGTCGCGCTGTTGGTCGCCGCGTCGGTCTGTCTGACGCGCACGCTGTAGGTGCCGTCGGCGTCGGGCAGCGTCACGGTCGCCGAGGTCCCGGTCGGGACCGGGACGGTCGCGACGACGCTGCCGACGCCGTCGAGCACCTCGATCGTCGCGGTCACCGTCGAGGGATCGCGCGTGAAGGAGACCTCGCGGTCGCGGCTGTTGCCGGCGCCCGTCACCGTCGGCGCGGAGCCGGCGGACGGTCCGACGCGGTCGAGCACGACCGGCGTGCCGGCCGAGAGGGCGCTGTTGCCCGCACCGTCGCTCTGTCTGACGCGGACGGTGTAGTCGCCGTCGGCGTCCGGCAGCGTCACGGTGCCGCTGTCGCCGAACGCGACGCCGCTCGTGGCGACGACTCTGCCGTCTCTGTCGAGCACCTCGATCGTCGCCGTGGTGGTCGACGGGTCGCGCTCGAATCTGACGCTCCGGTCGCGTCTGTTGCCGTCGCCGGTCACGAGCGGCGCGCCGCCGCCGGAGGGGCCGGTCGTGTCGAGCGTGACGGTCCCGCTGTCGACGGTCGCCGCGTTGCCGGCGGCGTCGTTCAGCGTCAGGCGGACGGTGTAGTCGCCCTCGCCGGCCGACAGCTGGACGGTCGCCGTCCCGCCGACGGCGGCGACGGCCGGGCCGACCGCTCTGCCCGATCTGTCGAGCACCTGCGCGGTCGCCGAGATCGCGTCGCCGGGCGGCGTGAAGGTGACCGTGCGCTGCGGGTCGTTGGAGAGCGCCGGGGTGACTCTGAGGTCGACGGCGCCGGTGCTCGGCGCGATGCGGTCGAGCACGGCCGGGACCTCGGCGCTGGTCGAGGTCTGGCTCTCGGCGTTCTCGCGCACGACGCGCACGCCGTAGGTGCCGTCGGCGTCGGGCAGCGTGATCGTCACGACGCCGTCGGCGTCGGCGTCGTCGTAGGTGGCGACGACCGATCTGGAGCCGTCGAGCACCTCGACGGTCGCTCTGACGACGTCGCCGGGCCGCGTGAACGTGACGGTGCGGTCGCGGCTGTTGCCGGGCCCGCTCACGACCGGCGGCGTGTTGGCCGGCGGGGAGGGGGCGATGAAGCTCTGGTCGCTGGTCGTCGTCGTGCCGTCGGCGTTCTGCGCGACCAGCCGGTAGTGGTATCTGGTGCCCGGCGTGAGGCTGCCGAGGGGGATCGAGAATGCCTGCGCGCCGGTGCCTCTGACGAGCACCGGAGAGGTCGAGTTGCCGTAGGCGACGGTCGTGCCGTACTCGACGGTGACGCTCGTGTCCTGGCCGAGCGGGTCGACGGAGCCGTCGACCCGCGGGGCGCCGGTCGTCTGGAAGCTGCCGGTCAGGCCCGAGGGCGGCTCGAGGTCGGTGATTCTGAGGACGACGTTGTCGAGGTCGACGTTGCCGGAGGTGACGGCGGAGACGGAGGTCGTCAGCGCGACGCCGAGCTCGACTCTGTAGCTGCGGCCGGTGACGAGCGCGCCCGCGGGCACGTTCGCGGAGACCGGCGTGAAGCTGGCGGAGGCCGCGGTCAGCGGCACGTCGGCGACGGTCGTCGATCTGGTGCCGTCGGCGACGTCGATCACTCTCATTCTGAGTCTCACCGAGCCGATCGCCAGGAGGCTCGCGATCTGCGGGCGCACGTCGACCGACAGCGACGCGCTGTCGACGTTGGCCGGCGCGACGAAGCTCGGCGAGGTCCAGTTGATCGTCGTCGTCGAGAGGACGCCGAGGAGCGTCCCGAAGCTGTCGCGCAGGAAGCCGTCGCCTGCGCCGCCGGCCCCGCCGGTCGTCTGGTACGTCGGGTTCGCGGTCGGGCAGGTGACGCCCGGGATGCAGACGAGCCCGTTGTAGTCGACGGCGCTGCTCCAGCCGCCGTTGGTGGTCGCGAACGTGCGCGCCTCAGCCGGCGACGGCTGCAGCGTGACCTGCGCGGCGTCGGCAGTGCCTGCCTGCGCCGTGAACAAGAGCGCGAGCGCGAGCGCGACCAGCGCCGCACGCACCGCATGCCTCCCTGACATGGGTCTCCCTCCCTGATTTTCGTACCCCTGCAGCGCGCGGCTCCCTGCCCGCGCTGCACGTTGCTCAGAGGATGGCACTCCAATCAGGAGAATTCGAGCGCAGTTGCGCCCGGTTATCCGGATTAACGAGTGACATAATCCTTGGTGAATCGCTAAACCTCACAAAGCCTCATCATGGGAAACTGCCACTCGCTACGTTGATCGCGTGCCGCAGCCCCGCCGCATCGACCGCCGTCTCGTCCTGCTGCTCGCCGTCGCGAGCGGCGCCGCGGTCGCCAACCTCTACTACGCCCAGCCGCTGCTCGACACGATCGCCGAGAAGCTCGGCACGAGCACCGGCCTCGCCGGCCTCGTCGTGACCGCCTCGCAGGTCGGCTACGCCGCCGGCCTGTTGCTGCTCGTCCCGCTCGGCGACCTCGTCGAGCGGCGCCGGCTGGTCGTGCGGATGCTGCTCGTCTGCGCGGCGGCGCTGGCGCTGTGCGCGGCCGCGCCGGCCTTCGGGGTGCTCGCGCTCGGGATCGCCGTCGTCGGCGTCACCTCCGTCGTCGCGCAGGTGCTCGTCCCGTTCGCGGGCGACCTCGCCGCCGACGACGAGCGCGGCACGGTCGTCGGGACGATCATGAGCGGCCTGCTGATCGGCATCCTCGCCGCCCGCACGCTCAGCGGCTTCGTCTCCGAGCTGGCCGGCTGGCGCGCCGTCTACGCGCTCGCCGCCGTCGTGATGGTCGTGCTGGCGGTCGCGCTGCAGCGGGCGTTGCCGCTGATCAGCGCGCGCGGTGGCCAGCGCTACGGGACGCTGCTGCGCTCGGTCGCGACGCTCGTGCGCGAAGAGCCGGCGCTGCGGCGCCGGATGGCCTACGGGATGCTCGGGATGATGTCGTTCACGCTCGTCTGGACGGCGCTGACCTTCCTGCTGAGCGACCCGCCGTACGACTACTCGGAGGGGACGATCGGGCTGTTCGGCCTCGCCGGCCTGATCGGCGCCGTCGCCGCGCAGGGCGCCGGGCGGTTCTACGACCGCGGCCTCGGCCGCCGCGCGACCGCCGGCTTCTGGCTGCTGGCGCTGGTCGGCTGGATCCTCTGCGACCTCGGCGCCGGCTCGCTCGTCGCGCTGATCGCCGGCCTGCTGCTGCTCGACGCCGGCGTCCAGGGCCAGCACATCACCAACCAGTCGACGATCTACGCGCTGCGGCCGGAGGCGCGCAGCCGCCTGACGACCGCGTACATGACCGGCAACTTCACCGCCGCGGCGGTCGGCTCGGCGCTGGCGTCGGCGCTGTGGGAGGCCGGCGGCTGGACGGCCGTCAGCGCCGTGGGGATCGGGACCGGCGTGCTGGCGCTGGCGCTGTGGGCGTGGGAGGGGC
>JAEXXR010000448.1 GCA_023405705.1 Actinomycetes bacterium | reverse complement strand
GCCGCGTCTCCAGGCGGCCGCCCGCGCACCCTGCCGACCGGCGCTCCGCGCCCGGCCGCTCGTCGGCCGGCCGGGCCCGCTCAGCCGGCCTTCGCCGGCAGCCCGGCGAGGACCGCTCTCAGCTCGTCGACGGTGACGTAGGTGAGCCCGACGGCGTGGACCTTCTCCCACACGATCGTGCCCGCCTCGTCGATCACGAAGGTCGCGCGCTTCGTGCCGGTCAGCCGCGACGCGACCCCGTACGCGCGCGCGACCGCGTGGTCGGCGTCGGCGAGCAGCGGCACCGTCAGGCCGTGCTTGTCGCGAAACGCCTCCTTGCTGGCGACGTCCTTGCCGCTGATCCCGACGACCGTCACCCCGAGCGCCGAGAGGTCGTCGGCCCGGTCCCGGTACGAGCACATCTGCTTGGTGCAGACCATCGTCTGGTCGCCCGGATAGAACGCCAGCACGACCCGCTGCCCCCGCAGCGAGGAGAGCGTGAACGCCCCGTCGGTCCCTTCGAGCGTGAAGTCGGGCGCCGGATCCCCGACCTGCGGTGTGGAAGCCATCCGCCAACCCTACGCCCCGCACCCGCGGTGCTCGCCGGCTGCCGCCGGTTCTCTGCTTCACGCCTGGATCGCTTCACGGCGATCGGCACCTGCGCTGCGCCGAGCGTGCACTGCTCCAGGAAACGCCGAAAGCCCCGCCGGAGCGGGGCTTTCGGGTGAAGCGGATGAAGGGACTCGAACCCTCGACCTTCTGCATGGCAAGCAGACGCTCTAGCCAACTGAGCTACATCCGCAGCGCCCGGCGAGTATAGCCAGAACTCTCTGACGGATGCGTCGTGGGTCGGGCGACGAGCAGGCGCGCACCAGGTCGACGCGCCGTACCGGCGTGACGCCTGCGAGCGGTGACCTGGTCGCCGGTCGGCTGCACGCCGCGCCGTCGTCGCGATCACGGCCGCCGTATCTTGTAGCGCCGCGTCTCATCCGCGTCTCACCGTCGCCCCCGGATTCACCGATCTCCACACCTCACGTGCGCTCAACCGACGTCGCGATCATCGGCGCAGGCGCCGCCGGCCTGATGTGCGCGCTGACCGCCGCGCAGCGCGGCCGCCGGGTGCTGCTGATCGACCACGCCAACAAGGCCGGCAAGAAGATCCTCATGTCCGGCGGCGGCCGCTGCAACTTCACGAACATGTACGCGGAGCCGGCCAACTTCGCATCGGAGAATCCGCACTTCTTCAAGTCGGCCCTCGCGCGCTACACGCCGTGGGACTTCATCGCGCTGGTCGCAAGGCACGGCGTGCCCTACCACGAGAAGAAGCTCGGCCAGCTGTTCTGCGACAACCGCTCGAAGGACATCCTCAACATGCTGCTGGAGGAGTGCCGGCGGGCCGGCGTCGACCTGCGGCTGCACACCGCGGTCGAGCAGATCGAGACCAACGGTGCCGGCTACCTCCTGCAGACGAGAATCGGACCGGTCGCCACGCCGTCGTTGGTGGTCGCCACCGGCGGCCTGTCGATCCCGACGCTGGGCGCGACCGGCTTCGGCTACGAGATCGCGCGCCAGTTCGGCCACACCGTCCTCCCCACCCGCGCCGGCCTCGTGCCGTTCACGATCTCCGGCCAGCTCAGAGCGCTGTGCGCGGAGCTGTCCGGCACGTCGGTCGACTGCGTCGCCAGCTGCAACGGCGAGAGCTTCCGCGAGAACCTCCTCTTCACCCACCGCGGCCTCAGCGGCCCGGCGATCCTCCAGATCTCCTCGTTCTGGCGGCCCGGCGACGTCGTGGAGATCGACCTGCTGCCCGACCGCGACGCGCTGGAGTGGCTCCAAGAGCAGCAGTCCGCGCGCCCGAACAGCGAGCTGAAGACCGTCCTGGGCGAGGTCTTCACGAAGAAGATGGCCGTCCTGCTGGTCGACCGCTGGTTCGCGTCCAAGCCGATGAAGCAGCACACCCCGGCCGAGCTGCGCGCCGTCGCCGACCGGCTCGGCGCCTGGCGGGTCGTGCCGGCAGGCACCGAGGGCTACCGCACCGCCGAGGTCACGCTCGGCGGCGTCGACACCCGCGAGGTCTCGTCCAAGACGATGGAGTCGCTGAAGAGCCCAGGCCTGTACTTCATCGGCGAGGTGCTGGACGTCCAGGGCCACCTCGGCGGCTTCAACTTCCAGTGGGCGTGGGCCTCGGGCCACGCGGCGGCGCAGTTCGTGTGAGGACGGCGGTGGGCGGCGGCGGCGCGCCGTTCATCGACGACGGCCCGATCCGCTGCGAGACGGCGGCGCCCCTCGCACCGATGACTCCCGCCCATTCCGGCGGTCTCATCCCACATGACCGACGAACTGCAGATCCGGAGCCTGATCGAGCGGTGGGTGCGCGCCGTCGACCGCGGTGAGCTGGCCGACGTCCTCGCCGACCGCACCGACGACGTCGTGATGTTCGACGTGCCTCCGCCGGACGACGGGGTGCGCGGCAGCGCCGCCTACCGAGCGGTGTGGCCGCCGTTCCTCGACTGGCAGCGCAACGGCGGCCGCTTCGAGCTGGTCGCGCTCGACGTCACCTCCGGCCGCGACGTCGCGTTCGCCCACGCGCTCCTGCGCTGCGGGACGGACACCGAGCTCGCCGCCGCACCGCAGCGACGCCTCCGGATCACGTTCGGTCTCCGCAACGAGGGCGGCCGCTGGCTCGTCGCCCACGAGCACCACTCGTTCCCGCTGGAGAGCGAGGGCGGAGACGTCGGCGCCGAGGCGGCTTGAGCGCCGTCGCGGCACTCGTCCGCAAGCCGTTTGCCTAGCGCTCAGTACCCGAAACGGCCCGGCCGTGAGACGGGCGCCGTCACCTTCCGGTACGGTCGCGTTCATAGCCACTGGGGGCTGGGAACTGGGGGTTGCGAGCGCGGTGTCTGTGCAGAACGTGGTGCTTGGGGAACTGGTGCGGCGCCGCGGATACGGCTACCAGCTGCACGACCGTCTCCGCGAGCTCCTGACCGACGTCTTCGGCTTCTCCGAGACGGCGGTCTACCCGGCGCTCCAGGCACTCGAGAGAAGAGGCCTCATCGTCGAGGTCGACCGGGCGCCGTCGCGGCGAGACGACCGCTGGTCGAACCCCCGGATCGTCTACGAGGCGACGCCGGCCGGCGAGCGAGCCTACCGCGCATGGATCGCGCAGCCGACGAGAAAGACGTTCCTGCGCGAGGAGCTGCACCTCAAGCTGATAGGCGCCGGGCCGGCCGACGTCCCCGCGATGCTCGAAGCGCTCGATGCCGTTGAGGATGACTGCTGCCGCCGGCTCGCCGACATCGCGGCGCACCCGCTGATCGAGCGGCAGCCGGGCGGCCCCGGCAGCGGAGGGTTCGGAGCCGTGCTGGTGCAGGACGCGCTCGTCACGCACCTCCAGGCGACGCTGGAATGGGTCGAGCGCTCACGATCCGCGCTCGCGACCCTGCTCGCCCCGGTGGAGCGCGCACCTCGATGTCCGTGACGGCAAGCGTCCTCCAGTTCGACGACGTCACGAAGACGCATCGGGTCGGGACCTACGACAGACCGCTGCTTCGCGGCGTCTCGCTGTCGCTCGGAGCTGGCGACCTCGTCGCGATCTGGGGCTCGCCGCGTTCGGGCAAGACGACGCTGCTGCGACTCGCCGCCGGTCTCGAGAGCCCGGACGAGGGCGCGATCCGCTTCGGCGGCGTCGACCTGGCGACACGGTCGCCCGGCTCGATCGGCGCACTCCGTCTCAGCGACATCGGCCTCGCGCGCACCGACGGGCCGAGCACGACGGAACTGCCGGTCCTGCACTACGTCGCGCTTGCGCTGATGCGCTCGGACGGGCGCGGCAAGGCGCTCAGACGAGCTCGATCGGTGCTCGGCTGGGTCGGCGTCGCGGACTGCGCGGACGCGCGATGGGTGCATCTGTCCGACAGCGAGAAGGCCCTCGTCAGCCTCGCTCACGGACTCGTGCGCGAGCCTCGGCTGCTGCTCGTCGACGATGTCACCGCTCGGCTCGACGCGCTTCAGCAGGCCGAGATCGTCGGCGTGCTGCATCGTGCTGCCGCCGAACTCCGCGTAGCGGTTCTCGTCACCTGCTCGGCGCTGTCGGCCGCCGTCGGCGCGCACGAGACCTTCGCGCTCTCGCAAGGGCGGCTGAAGCCGATCAACGATCCGGCCTCGCTCGGTCAGGTGGTCAGATTCCCGTTGCGAATCGACGGTGCCGATGCTTGAGCTCGACGGGCTCGTCAAGCATTTCCAGACGCCGAGCGGCGACCTCGTGCGCGCCGTCGACGGCGTCTCCCTGACCGTCGCGGCGGGCGAGCTCGTCGCGCTCTACGGACCTAGCGGATCGGGCAAGACGACGCTGCTGAAGCTCGTCGCCGCGCTGTTGGCGCCCGACGAAGGCCGGGTCGTCGTCGGCGGTCGCGACGTCGCTTCCCTGAGCGCGCGCGAGGCCGCCGCGTACCGCTTGACGGAGGTCGGGTTCATCCGGCAGACGGCTGATCTCATCCCCGGCGGAACGGCTACCGACAACGCCGCGTTCAAGCTGCTGGCCAGATACCGGCTCGAAGAGGCGCGGTGCCGCGTCGAGCAACTCATGCACGAGCTCGGGCTCGGCGACCGCCTCACCAGCCGCAGCCACCAGCTGTCCGGCGGCGAGCGACAGCGCGTGATGATCGCGCGGGCGTTGTCGATCGACCCCTCGATCGTGCTCGCGGACGAGCCGACCGGCAACCTCGACAGCCGTCGCAGCGAGGACGTGCTCGGGCTGCTGCGCCGGCTCAGCCACGAGCGCCGCGCGGCGACGATCCTCGTCACGCACGACCCGGTGGCCGCCAGGTTCGCCGATCGCGTGCTCGAGTTGCACGACGGCCGGCTGCGGGCGTACTCCCCCGACATCGCGCCGGCGTGAAGCTGTCGAACATCGCCTCGCTGTGGTGGATCCGTCTGCGGGCGCGTCTCGGCCAGGAGCTGCTGGCGCTCGTCGGGATCGCGGTCGGCGTCGCACTGCTGTTCGCCGCGCTGGTCGCCAATGCGAGCCTCGTCGGCTCCTTCCAGCGCACGATGGACGGCGTGGTCGGCAAAGCGCGCTTCCAGGTGACCGCCCGCGGCGCCGGGACCATCGACGAGGCGCTGACCGCGGAGGTGCAACGGCTCGACGGCGTCGAGGCCGCCGCGCCCGTGCTGGAGGTTCGCGCACAGGTGGTCGGGCCTGACGGCGTCCACTCGATCGTGATGATCGGCGTCACGACTGACTACACGAAGGTCAACGGCGCGATCACACGCAAGTTCTCGACCGAGTACCTCGCGAGGCAGCGCGCAATAGCGCTCCCGCAGCCCCTCACGCGTGCGCTCGGTCTCGCATTGGGACAAGAGGCTTCGCTCAACATCAACGGCGTCGATCGGCGGGCGCGCATCGCCGCGCAGCTCTCCGAGGATCAGATCGGAGCGCTCGTCGACAGCCCGATCGGCGTCGCGCCGCTCCGCCATGCGCAGGAGCTGGCCGGTGAAGGCGGGCGAATCAGCCGCATCTTCGTGCTTCCCCAGGACGGCCGCGACGAAGAGGTGGAGGCTCGGCTGAAGCAGCTCGTCGGCACAGGCTTCGACGTGCGACCCGCCGACTTCGAGGCGCAGCTGTTCCGTCAGGCCTCAGAGCCGTCCAACCAGTCGACGGCGATGTTCTCGGCGTTCAGCGCGATGATCGGCTTCCTGTTCGCCTTCAGCGCCGTCCTGCTGACGGTGCCGGCCCGCCGGCTGATCGTCACGGACCTGCTGCTGGAGGGCTACGGCGGCGTGACCGCACTGAAGGTGATGCTGTTCGACGCGGCGACGCTCGGTGCCGCGGCGTCTGCGCTCGGGATCGCGCTCGGCGAGCAGATCTCGCGCCACGTCTTCTCGAGCCCGCCGTCGTTCCTCGGCCTCGCCTTCCCCTATGGCACAGAGCGGATCGTCACCGCGTCGAGCGTCGCCGTCGCGGCGCTCGGCGGGATCGCGGCCAGCTGCGTCGCCGTTCTCGTGCCGACCGCGCTCGCGGTGCGGGCCGAGCGGATGCGCGGGACCAGCGCACCACTCGCACGTCGACGGCTGGTGTCGATCGACCTGCTTCCAGTCGCCGGCGGCGTGTCGCTTGCCGCAGGGGTCGCGATCGCGATCGCTGCCCCCGACTCGGTCGTGGTCGCCGTCGCCGGCATCGTGCTTCTGACCGTCGCGATGCTCATGTTACTCCCAGCGCTGCTCCAGCTCCTCGTCACGGTCCTCGACCGCGCAACGAGCTCGATGCGCAGCGTCGTCCCGTATGTCGCGACGACTGATCTCCGCAGCCGTGCATCGCGGGTCCGCGCCCTCGCGGTCACCGCGACGGGCGCGATCGCCGTGCTCGGGAGCGTCGCGCGGGCGGGGGGG
>JAEXXR010000038.1 GCA_023405705.1 Actinomycetes bacterium | reverse complement strand
GGGGACGCGCGCGCCGCCGGCGCCTGAAGCCCGGCAGCTCCGTCTCGGCCGCGGCGGCGTCGCGTCTGGCGACCGCGAGCATAGCCGGACCGACCGCGAGCAGCGTCCACAGCACCTTGCTGTACATCTCCGAGATGAAGACGTCGGCGACGAGCATGCCGAAGAGGCCGAGGAAGACGCCGCGCGCGAGCGCCTCCATCGTCCCGTCGTCGAGCGCCGCCCAGATCCGCGCCGCTCTCAGCGCGCAGGCGAGCGACAGCAGGACGATCAGCAGGAAGAGCGCGAGCCCCGGTATCCCCAGCTCCGCCGCGATGCCCAGGTACGTGTTGTGGGCGACCTTCGGCGCGGAGGAGAGGATCAGGTCGGCGCGCTGCGTCGAGCCTGGGCGCAGCAGGAAGTGCGGCGAGGCGATCTGGAAGTTGCCGACGCCGACGCCGAGGAACGGATGGTCCTCGACCATGCGGATCGCGATCGTCCACAGGTCGATGCGGCCCGAGCCGTCGCCGCTGGTCGTCACGCGCTCGCGCGCCGGCAGCGACGCCAGCTGCGTGAAGTAGACGATCCCGCCGACCGCCACGGCGCCGAACCCGGCGGCGATCGGCGCCCGCCAGCGTCCGCCGAAGACGACCGCGGCGACCAGCATCGCGCCGAACGCGATCAGCCCGCCGCGCGACAGGCTGAGCAGGACCCCGAGCGCGCACAGCGGCACCGCGCACAGCCCGAGCAGTCGCAGCAGCGGCGGGTTTCTGCGGCCGATCGCGAAGCCGGCGCCGATCGCGAGCCCGACCAGCAGCGACGCGGCCAGCTCGTTTGGATCGCCGATCGTGCCGGTCGCGCGGCCGCCCTCGGCGACCAGCTCCGGATTGGTCGGGGCGGCGATCGCGAACAGCGCGGCGACGAGCGCGCCGGTGACGATCGCGGCGGCGACGAGCTTGAGGTCGCGGCGGGTGTTGACGGCCGCGTAGGCGATCGGCAGCAGCAGCATGTTCTGCAGGTAGCGCGACAGCGCGGCGTTGCCGGCGCCGCTGGACTCGGCCCACAGCGTGCTGAGCGCGCCCCAGCAGAGGAAGGCGATCAAGGTCGCCGTCAACAGCGGGTGGTCGCTGAAGAAGGCGGTGCTGCGGTTGCGGTCGCGCCAGACGATCCCCGCCATCCACGCGAGCACGAGCAGCAGCCCGGCCGCGCGGGCCGGGCTGAGCGCCCCGGCGCTCGGCAGGATGTCGACGAAGCCGAGGAAGGCGAGCGCGGCGAAGCCGGCCGCGAGGTCGGAGAAGACCAGCAGCGCGAACGGCAGCCCGGCCGCCGCCGCCAACGCGAGCACCGGCGATCTGACCGCCAGCAGCCCGAGCAGCAGCGCCAGCCCGAGTGCACCAGGCGCGGCGATGCCGACGTTGCGCACCCGCGCAAGCATCGCCGTCGTCAGCTGCGCGCTGCCGGGAAGTCCGATCCGCGCCCGCGCTTGCGCGCCTTCCGCGCCGGCGTCGTCTCGGCGTAGTAGCCGCTGTCGCGGGTCCGCTCGGCGCCGACGACGACGATGCCGACGGGGCGGATGCCGTGGCGCGCGAGCAGCTCGCCGAGCTGTTCGAGGCGGTCGGTGCGGCTGCGGCCGATCCGCGCGACGACGATCACGTCGTCGACCGCCTGCGCGATCGGGATCACGTCGCTGACCTCGGTCGCGGGAGGGGCGTCGACGACCACGTAGTCGCACAGCTCCCCGGCGCGCGCGATCACGTCGGTTATCCCGGCCGCGAGCGGGCTGTCGGCGAGGTAGCCGGCGCTCTCCTCGGCCAGCAGCAGCCGCAGGTCGCCGTCTGTGTCGGGGACGTCGAGCAGCGCCTCCTCGAAGTCGACCTCCGACATCAGCACGCCGGCGACGCCGACCGACGGCGGCAGGCCGAGGCCGCGCCGCAGCGACGGACGGCGCAGGTCGGCCTCGACCAGGATCACGCTGTGGCCGACCGCGGCGAGCGACGTCGCGAGGTTGAGCGCCGTCGTCGACTTGCCCTCCGAGTGGCCGGAGCTGGTCACCAGCACGGAGTGCGAGCGGCCGCGGCGCTGGCGCGCGTCGAACGCGACCCGCAGCATCCGGTAGCCCTCGCGCGCGGAGGGCGAGAGGTCGTCGACGAGCAGCGGCGAGGAGGTGCGGCGGCCGCGCCGCTCGCTCGGGATGCGCGCCAGCAGCGGAAGGCGGAAGATCCGCCGCAGCGCCTCCTCTCGGCGCACCTGCGGGTCGAGCGCCTCGAGTGCGAAGGCGATCACGAGGCCGACCATCAGGCCGACGATCGCGCCGACGACGACGCTCAGCTTGGGCCGCGGCCACGACGGGCCGGTCGGCTCCTCGGCGAGCGTCTCGACGTGGATCGTCGGGTCGTCGCTGGCGCGCAGCGACTCCAGCGCGGCCAGCCGCTGCGCGATCCCGCTCTGGCTGGACTGCTCGGTGACCGGGAGTCTGTCGACGCGCGCTTGCAGCGAGGGGATCAGCGTGTCGAGCTGGCGGTGGAGCCGCGCGGTGCGGTCGGCGATCGTCGCCTCCGCGAAGGCGTTGGCGATCTCGGCGGCGCGCTCCGGCGCGTCGGCCTCCGCCGTTATCGCGACGACGTTGCTCTGCGCCAGCGGCTCGGCCGTCACCGCCTGGCGCAGCTCGCCGGGGTCGCCGCCGATCTCCTCGGCGGCGCGCGCGGCGACCGACGGCGAGTTGACGAGGCTCGCGGCCGTCGAGACGTCGCGGGTCGGATCGCTCGAGCTGGGGATCAGGCCCAGGCCGAGCAGGTCCGGGTCGCCGCTGTCGACCGGCGTGACGAGCAGCGTCGCCTGCGCCTCGTAGGTCTTCGTTGCCAGCGTCGCGTAGGCCGCGGCGGCACCGGTCGCGATCACGACGCAGGCGATCACGAGCCAGATCCGCTCGCGCACGACCTCGACGTAGTGGCGCAGCCCCTCGCGGGGGCCCTGGGGGGCGAGCCAGTCGGCCGCCTCGGGACTGCCGGAGAAACGGGACACGGCGGTCAGCAGCCGCTCGGGACGCGGGGGAGGCCGGCGATGACGGACGCCGACGACCCCTCATGACGACACACGCACCTCAGGATCATCCGCTGACGGTATCAGCGAGATCGGCCGTGTTGTCGCGTTGCTCGGCCTTTCGGGTGACCGGGCGCGACGCCCGTCTGCGCGGGTGCGCACGCGCCTGAACTGGACGTTCGTCCGATGGCCCGCGGCGGCAGGTCACACGGTTTCGACGCCTGGCCGAGACCTCCTGCACGGCGGAGCCCGCCGCTCACCCCCACCGGAGGACACCACCGTGAACCGTCACCCCCGCACCCACCGTCTCACCGTCAGCGTCACCGGTCCGTTCGCTTCGATTCGCGCCGCGCTGGTCCTCGCCGCGGCCATGATCGCGCTGCTCTTCGCCTCGGCCGGAAGCGCCGCCGCCGCCACCTGCGACAAGGTAGCTTCACCGAGCGGCTCCGACAGCGCCGCCGGCACGCTCGCCGCGCCGGTCAAGACCGCGCAGCGACTGGCGAACCTGTTGGCGCCGGGCCAGACCGGGTGCCTGCGGACAGGGACCTACACCGGGGGGTTGAAGTTCAACAGAGGCGGCACGCAGAGCGCGCGCCTCACGCTGCAGAGCTACCCGGGCGAGCGGGCGACGATCGAGGGACGCGTCTACGTGCCGAAGGGCTCCAACGACGTGACCGTTCGCGACCTCGTCCTCGACGGCGCCAACTCGCAGACGCTGCCCAGCCCGACGATCAACTCGGCGCGCACGACGTGGATCAACAACAAGGTGACGAACAGACACACGACGATCTGTTTCATGCTCGGCAACGAGACCTACGGGGCCGCCGAGAACACCACGATCGTCGACAACGAGATCCACGACTGCGGCAAGCTGCCGGCCGCCAACAAGGACCACGGCATCTACGTCGCGATCGCCTCCTACACCCACATCGAGGGCAACTACATCCACGACAACGCCGACCGCGGGATCCAGCTCTACCCGGCGGCGCACCACACGACGGTCGTCAACAACGTGATCGTCCGCAACGGCGTCGGCGTGATCTTCTCCGGTGCCGGCGGCGTCGCCTCCAACTACAACACCGTCGAGCGCAACATCATCGCCTTCTCCAACATGCGGGCGGACGTCGAGTCCTACTACCCGGCCGGCACGCCGCTCGGCGTCGGCAACATCGCTCGCGAGAACTGCGTCTCCTCCGCCGGCGTCAACACCCGTCCGGGCGGCTTCACCGCGACGGCCAACACGACGATCACCACCGGAGACCTCGTCACGACGGCCGACGGCGTCCTCGCCAAGCGCGGCAGCGCCTGCGCCGCACGGGTCGGCGCCGCGCTCTCGCAGGACGGCGGCTCGACCCCCACCACCCCGACCGAGCCGACCACCCCGACCGAGCCGAGAACGCCCACGGAGCCGACGACGCCGACCGAGCC
>JAEXXR010000408.1 GCA_023405705.1 Actinomycetes bacterium | reverse complement strand
GCGGCGGCGGCGCGGGCGCCCGCGCCGCCGGGGAGCGCGCGCTCTCCGCGCCGGGCGACGTACAATCCCTCGACCGATGCCCGATCTAGACATCGCGTTCGACGACAGGGGCCTCGTGCCGTGCGTGATGCAGGACTGGCGCACCGGCGAGGTCCTCACGCTGGCGTACATGAACGCAGAGGCCCTTCGCAAGACCCAGGAGACCGGCGAGATCCACTTCTGGAGCCGCTCGCGCGACGAGCTGTGGCACAAGGGAGCGACTTCGGGCAACACGCAGAAGGTGCGCGCGCTGCGCGTCGACTGCGACCGTGACGCGCTCGTCGCGCTGGTCGAGCCCTCCGGCCCCGCCTGCCACACCGGCGAGCGGACCTGCTTCTTCAACGGCGACGCCGACAACGGCGCGCCGTACGAGGTGCTGCCGAGACTGGAGCGGACGATCGCCGCGCGCGCGAGCGAGCGGCCCGACGGCTCCTGGACGGCGAAGCTGCTCGCCGACCCCGCGCTCGCCGGCGCGAAGGTCGAGGAGGAGGCCGAGGAGGTCGTGCGCGCGGTGCGCGAGGAGAGCGACGAGCGGGTCGCAAACGAGGCCGCCGACGTGATCTACCATCTCACGGTGCTGCTGCGGACGCGCGGGCTGACGCTCGCCGACGCCGGGCGCGTGCTCGACGAGCGCAGCCGCTGATCGCGATGAGCCCTTCGACGCACACCACCGACACCGGCGCCGGCCTGCGCGTCACGCCGTCGCTGGAGGAGGTCCGCGCGCTCGCGCGCGAGCACACGCTCGTGCCGCTGCGGCACACCTTCGTCGACGACATCGAGACGCCGGTCTCCGCCTACCTGAAGCTGCGCGGCGACGGCCCGTCGTTCCTGCTGGAGTCGGCCGAGCACGGCCGCATGGGCCGCTGGTCGTTCATCGGCTTCCGTCCCCGCAGCGTGCTGCGCTGGTCGCTCGGCGACGAGGGCGACCCGTACGCGCTCGCCGCCGCCGCGGTCGCGCAGGCGAGACAGGCGCAGGTCCCCGGCCTGCCGCCGTTCTCGGGCGGCGCCGTCGGCATGTTCGGCTACGACCTCGTGCGCACCGTCGAGCCGCTCGGCGAGCCGAACCCCGACCCGGTCGGGCTGCCCGACCTGGCGCTGATGCTGACCGACGTGATCGTCGCCTTCGACCACCTCCGCCACGAGCTGCACGTGCTCGCGAACGTCGACGCCGAGGCCGACGACCTCGACGCCGCCTACGCGGCCGCGGTCGAGACGATCGAGGAGGTCCGCTGGAAGCTGCAGGGCCCGGTCCCGCGGCCGCAGCGCCCGCCGTCGCGTGATGCCGACCGCGCCGTCGAGCTGCAGAGCAACATGCCGCGCGAGCAGTTCGAGGGGATGGTCTCGCGGATCGTCGAGTACATCCACGCCGGCGACGCCTACCAGGTGGTCCCGTCGCAGCGCTGGTCGGCCGAGGTCGGGATCGAGGCGTTCTCGATCTACCGCGGCCTGCGCGCCGTCAACCCCAGTCCGTACATGTACTTCCTCGACTTCGGCGACTTCGAGATCGCCGGCGCGAGCCCCGAGCCGCTGCTGACGGTCGGAGAGGGCGTCGTGCGCACCCGCCCGATCGCCGGCACCCGCCCGCGCGGCGCGGACGCCGACGAGGACGCGCGCCTGGCCGAGGAGCTGCTCGCCGACGAGAAGGAGTGCTCCGAGCACGTCATGCTCGTCGACCTCGCCCGCAACGACGTCGGCCGCGTCAGCGAGTACGGCTCGGTCAACGTCGACGGGTACATGGAGATCGAGCTGTACAGCCACGTGATGCACATCGTCTCGCGCGTCTCGGGCAGGCTGCGCGAGGGGATCGGCCCGCTCGACGCGCTGCGCTCGATCCTGCCGGCCGGCACGCTCTCGGGCGCGCCGAAGGTCCGCGCGATGCAGATCATCGACGAGCTGGAGCCGGTCAAGCGCGGCGGCTACGGCGGCGCGATCGGCTACCTCTCCTACACGGGCGACCTCGACACCTGCATCCACATCCGCACGGTCGTCGTCAAGGACGGCGTCGCGCACGTGCAGGCCGGCGGCGGCACCGTCGCCGACGCGAAGCCCGACTACGAGTTCCGCGAGTCGGAGGCGAAGGCGCGCGCGGTGCGCCAGGCGATCGCGCTCGCGACGGCACAACCGGAGTGGCCCTGAGCATGCGCGTCCTCGTCGTCGACAACTACGACTCCTTCACCTACAACCTCGTCCAGTACCTGGGCGAGCTGGGGGCGGAGGTCGAGGTCGTGCGCAACGACCACGCCTCCGTGGACGACCTGCTGCTGCGCGGCTACGATCGCGTGATCGTCTCGCCCGGCCCGTGCACACCCGACGAGTCCGGCATCTCGATCGAGGTGCTGCGCCGCTTCCCGGCCGCCGGCATCCCCGTCCTCGGGGTCTGCCTCGGCCACCAGGCGCTCGGCCAGGCGTACGGCGGGAGAGTGATCCGCCACAAGCCGGTGCACGGCAAGACCGAGCCGGTCGAGCACGACGGCAGAACCGTCTTCGCCGGCCTCGAGTCGCCGCTGACCGTCGGTCGCTACCACTCGCTGGTGGTCGACGAGCAGCTGCCCGACGAGCTGGAGGTCTCCGCCCGCGGCGGCGGCGTGATCATGGCGCTGCGCCACAAGACGCTGCCGGCCGAGGGGATCCAGTTCCACCCGGAGTCGGTCCTGACCGAGCAGGGTCACGAGCTGCTGCGCAACTTCCTCTTCGGGCCGCGCCCGCTGCCGCGTGCGGAGGCCGCGGCCGCCTGATGGCACCCGGCGACCTGCTCACGCGCGCGATCGACGCGCTCGCCTCCGGCGAGGACCTCAGCGCCGACACGGCCGAGGCCGTCCTGCGCGAGATCTGGAGCGGCAACGCGACCGACGTCCAGATCGCCGCGGTGCTGATCGCGCTGCGCACGAAGGGGGAGACGGTCGACGAGCTGACCGGCCTCGCGCGCACGATGCGCGCCTTCGCGACGCACGTCGAGATCGGCCGCGACGACCTGCTCGACGTCGTCGGCACCGGCGGCGGCAGACAGACCTTCAACGTCTCCACGACCGCCGCGCTGATCGCGGCCGGCGCCGGCTGCGCGGTCGCCAAACACGGCAACCGCTCCGCGACCGGCAAGTCGGGCGCCGCCGACGTGCTGGAGGCGCTCGGCGTGCGGATCGACCTCGACCCGGCCGCCGTCGCGCGCTGCGTCGAGCAGGTCGGCTTCGGCTTCATGTTCGCGCCTCACCACCACGCGGCGATGCGCCACGTGATCCCGGTGCGCAGACAGCTCGCCGTCCGCACGGTGATGAACTTCCTCGGCCCGCTGACCAGCCCGGCCGGCGTCACGCGCCAGCTGACGGGCGTCGGCGACCGCCGCTACCACGAGACGATCGCCGGCGCCTTCGCCCAGCTCGGCGCCAGGCACGCGCTGGTCGTCTCCTCCGACGACGGCCTCGACGAGCTGTCGACGGTCGCGCCGACGCGCGTGATCGAGGTGCGTGACGGCGTCATCTCGAAGTGGACCGTGACCGCCGCCGACGTCGGCCTCGACGCGGCGACCTACGGCGACCTGACCGGCGGCGGACCGGAGGAGAACGCGGCGATCGCCCGCGCGATCCTCGACGGCGAGCGCGGCGCTCCGCGCGACATCGCCGTCCTCAACGCAGGCGCAGGCGTCTACGCCGGCGGCCGCGCCGACACGCTGGAGGCCGGCGTGCGCGCCGCCGAGGCGGCGATCGACAGCGGCGACGCCCGCCAGATCTTGGAGCGATACGTGACAGCGACTCAGGAGCTCGCCCCCGCATGACCAACGTGCTCGACCGCATCGTCGACTCGACCCGACGCGACGTGGAGCACCGCCGCAGCGAGGTCCCGCTCTCCGAGCTGGAGCGCTCGCTCTCAGGCCGCGGGGAGGACCGCCCCTTCGCGGAGGCGCTCGTCCACCCGGGCATCTCGGTGATCGCCGAGCACAAGCGCCGCTCCCCGTCGGCCGGCGCGATCCGCGAGGGCGCGACCGTCGAGGAGGTCGTCGGCGCCTATGAGCGCGCCGGCGCCGCCGCGCTGTCGGTCCTGACCGAGCATCACCACTTCGGCGGCTCGCTCGACGACCTGCGCGCCGCGAAGGCCGCCGTCCGCCTGCCCGTCCTGCGCAAGGACTTCGTCGTCGACACCTACCAGGTCTACGAGTCGGCGGCCGTCGGCGCCGACGCGATCCTGCTGATCGTCGCCGCGCTGGAGCCGAAGGAGCTGCAGCGGCTGCACGCCGAGGCGCTGGCGCTCGACCTCGACGTGCTCGTCGAGGTCCACGACGAGCGCGAGCTGGCGGTCGCGCTGGAGAAGGTCGACGCCGACGTGATCGGCATCAACAACCGCGACCTGACCGACTTCACCGTCGACGTGCAGCGGACCTTCGAGCTGCTCGCCGACATCCCGGCCGGCAAGACGGTCGTGTCGGAGTCGGGCATCTCGACGCGCGACCAGCTCGACGAGCTGGAGCGGGTCGGCGTCGACGCCGTCCTCGTCGGGGAGGCGCTGATGCGCGCGCCCGACATGGAGGCGGCCTGCCGCGGCCTGACGCGCTTCGGCGACGAGCCGTGAGCGCGTCGCCGCTCGCTCGCTTCACGTTCTTTTAGCTCCGGTTCAGCGCACGCGGCCACACTCCGACGTCGGATGAGAGCGTTCGTACGTTCCCCCTTCGTCTCCGCGCTCGCCGGCGGCACCGTCGTCGCGGTTGCGCTGCTCGCCTTCGGCGTCGTCGGCCGCGACCAGCCGACGACGGTCATCGAGCGGACCGGCATGGGCGCCGGCGGCCCCGCCGCCGAGGCCGGCGTGATGTCGGCGCACGCGATCTACGAGCGCGACGCTCCCGGCGTCGTCTTCGTGCGCGCCGACGGGTCTGCGCCGACCGCGAACGCCTCCTCGCTGCGCAGCGCCGAGTCGAGCGGGACCGGCTTCGTGATCGACGCCGACGGCCACGTGCTGACCAACCACCACCTCGTCGGCGATGCCAGAACGGTCCGCGTCAGCTTCGGCGACGACGAGACGGTGACCGCCCAGGTGCTCGGCGCCGACGCCGCCAACGACCTCGCGCTGCTGAAGGTCGACCCCGGCGCCGCCAGACTCCACCCGCTGCGGCTGGGCGACTCGACCGACGCCCGCGTCGGCGACCCCGTCGTCGCGATCGGCAACCCGTTCGGCCTCGCGCGCACGCTCACGACCGGCGTCGTCTCGGCGCTCCAGCGCCAGCTGACGGCGCCCAACGGCTTCACGATCCAGCACGTGATCCAGACCGACGCGCCGATCAACCCCGGCAGCTCCGGCGGCCCGCTGCTCGACGCGCAGGGCCGCGTGATCGGAATCACCTCGCAGATCGCGACCGACGGCGGCGGCAGCACCGGCATCGGCTTCGCCGTCCCGATCGACACCGCCAAGAGCAAGCTCGACGAGCTGAAGCGGACCGGCAGCGTCGCGCACGCCTACCTCGGCATCCGCGGCACGACGATCGGCGACCGCCTCGCGCTCACGATGCAGTCGAAGATCAGACGCGGCGTGCTGGTGCAGGTGGTGCTCGACGGCAGCCCCGCCGAGCAGGCCGGCCTGCGCGGCGGCACGATCGAGAGCCAGGTCGACGGCGTCTCGGTGCTGCTCGGCGGCGACGTGCTGACCTCGATCGACGGCCGCACGCTCAGCTCGATGGAGCAGCTGACGAGCGAGATCGCCAAGCGCAGAGCCGGCAGCGAGATCCGCCTCGGCGTGCTGCGCGACGGCGAGGCGATGCAGCTCCCGATGCGGCTCGGCACGCAGCCCAGAAGCGCGCCCGAGACCGCCGCGACGCCGTAGCGGCGCGCCGCCGCCGTCCTGCGCCGTCCGGCCGTTCCCCGCGCCTCGCCGACCTCCGGCCAGCGCCTAGGATGTGGGGATGGCCACCAGGATCAAATACTGCGGAATCACCCGACTGCAAGACGCCGAGCACGCCGTGTCGCTCGACGCGTGGGCCGTGGGGATGATCCTGTGGCCGGGCTCCAAGCGGTACTGCAGACCGGCCGAGGCCGCCGCGATCGGCGCCGCGCTCCACCGCCGCGCCGAGGTCGCCGGGGTGTTCGTCAACGCCCACCTCGACCACGTCGTCGCGCGCGCGGACGAGTTCGGCCTGACGCTGATCCAGCTGCACGGCGACGAGGGCCCGTCGTTCTGCACCGAGGTCGCCCGCCGCACCGGCGCGAGAGTGATCAAGGTCGCGCGCGTCAGAAATCGCGCCGACGTGCAGGCGCTGCGCGCCTTCCGCACCGACTACCACCTGCTCGACGCCTACGTGGCCGACAAGCCGGGCGGGACGGGGGAGACCTTCGCGTGGGACCTCGTCGGCGCGCACAGACGCGACCGGCCGGTGATCCTCAGCGGCGGGCTGACGCCCGACAACGTCGGCGACGCGATCGCCGCCGCGAGCCCGTGGGCGGTCGACGTCGCCAGCGGCGTCGAGCTGGCGCCCGGGATCAAGGACCACGCCCGGATGGACGCCTTCACCGCCGCCGTCAGAGCGGCCGACGCCGCAGACGCCGACACAGACCAGCAGGGAGCCGCCGCATGATCGCCTCCATCGAGCACCGCTTCGGCCCCTACGGCGGCCAATACGTCCCCGAGACGCTGATGCCGGCGCTGGCCGAGCTGGAGTCGGCCTGGATCGAGGCCAACAAGGACCCGGAGTACACGGGCCGCCTGCGTCAGCTGCTGACCGACTACGTCGGGCGCCAGTCGCCGCTGTACCTGGCCGAGCGGCTGAGCGAGGTCGTCGGCCGGCCGGTCTACCTGAAGCGCGAGGACCTCAACCACACCGGCGCGCACAAGATCAACAACGCGCTCGGCCAGGCGCTGCTCTGCAAGCGGATGGGCAAGCCGCGCGTGATCGCCGAGACCGGCGCCGGCCAGCACGGCGTCGCGACCGCGACCGCCTGCGCGCTGCTCGACCTCGAGTGCGTCGTCTACATGGGCACCGAGGACATGCGCCGCCAGAAGCCGAACGTCGAGCGGATGAAGCTGCTCGGCGCGACCGTCTCGCCGGTCGACGCCGGCACGCGCACGCTGAAGGAGGCGACCTCGGCCGCGATCCGCGACTGGGTCACGAACGTCGCCACGACCCACTACATCCTCGGCAGCGCCGCCGGCCCCTCGCCCTTCCCGACGATCGTGCGCGAGCTGCAGCGCGTGATCGGCGACGAGGCGCGCGAGCAGATCCTGCAGAAGGAGGGGCGCCTGCCGGCGCGCGTGATCGCCTGCGTCGGCGGCGGCTCCAACGCGATCGGCATGTTCACCGCCTTCACCGGCGACAGGGACGTGAAGCTGATCGGCGTCGAGGCGGCCGGCGAGGGGCTCGACACGCCCCGTCACGGCGCGCCGCTGACGAAGAACGCGAAGCCGGGGATCCTCCACGGCGCCTACTCGGCGCTGATGCAGGACGACGACGGGCAGATCCTCGAGGCGCACTCGATCTCGGCCGGGCTCGACTACCCGGGCGTCGGGCCCGAGCACGCCTGGCTGCGCGACACCGGCCGCGCCGAGTACGTCGCGATCACCGACGACGAGGCGCTCGCCGCCTTCCAGCGGCTGGCGCGGCTGGAGGGGATCATCCCGGCGCTGGAGTCCTCCCACGCGCTCGCGTGGGTGCTGAAGAGCGAGGGGGAGAGCGACCTCGACCTCGTCTGCCTGTCGGGCCGCGGCGACAAGGACCTCGCCCAGGCGCTGGAGATGATCGGAGGCGGCGACGCCGCGGAGGGCGACGCATGAGCACCGAGACGACGCAGACGCAGACCGGCGCCGAGCGGATCGCCGCGGCGTTCGCCAACAGCGGCAAGCGCGCGGCGTTGATGCCGTACCTGATGGGCGGCTTCCCGACGCTGGAGGGCTCACGCGCGATCGGCGAGGCGTACGCCGACGGCGGCGCGGACCTGATCGAGCTGGGCGTGCCGTTCTCCGACCCGCTCGCCGACGGCCCCGTCGTCCACGCCGCCGGCACGAAGGCGCTCGCGGCCGGCGCGACGCTGAGCGGCGTGCTGGAGGTCGGCCGTGCGCTGTCGGAGCGGCTGCCGGTCGTGCTGATGGCCTACTCGAACCTGATCTACGTGCGCGGCTTCGAGGCGTTCGCCGACCTGCTGGTCGCACACGGCGTCAGCGGCCTGATCGTCCCCGACCTGCCGCTGGAGGAGGGCCCGGAGCTGCTGGAGGTCTGCGACGCGCGCGGGCTGGCGCTCGTGCCGCTGGTGGCGCCGACGACGCCCGACGACCGCTTCGCGCGGATCGGCGAGCGGGCGCGCGGCTTCCTCTACACGGTCTCCGTCACCGGCACGACCGGCGAGCGGACCGAGTTCGACGCCGGGCTCGGCGGCCTGCTGGCGCGTGCGAAGGCGTCGACGACGGTCCCGGTCGCGCTCGGCTTCGGCATCGGGACGCCCGAGCAGGCGGCCGCGGCGGCCGACGCCGGGGCGGCTGGCGTGATCATAGGCAGCCGCCTCGTGTGCGCCGCCGCGGAGGCCGACGACCCCGCCGCCGAGGGCCGCGCGCTGGTGAGCGCGATGGCCGAGGCGCTGCGATAGCATCCCGCCCCGATCATGGCTCTCGCAATCGCAACCACCATCGCCTTCTGCCTCTGGATCGTCCTCTGGGCGATAGGGGTCTCGGGCTTCGACGGTCTCCTGCTCTGCACGATGATCGTCCTCCTCGTCGCCGGCATCAGAGCGCTCGGGCAGTTCGCGCCCGACAAGAGACGCGGCCCCGGCCGCGGGAACGCCCCCCAGGGCGGCTGGTAGCCCGCTCGTCGGGCTCTCGACCCGGCAACCGCGAACTTCGACCGGCCGCCTGAGCGCGGCCGGATCGTGGATGCTGGGCGCCGCCCGCCGAGCCGATCAGGCTGGGCGCCTTTGAGGCTCGGCGGGTGGCGTCCAGCGCCGCGAGGCGGTTCGCTCAGGCGGTCGCCAGCTACCCGAAGAACGTGCGCGCCAGCTCCAGGTAGTGCAGGTCGACGGTCTTGATGCCCTCGACCTCGGCGAGCGGCACGCTCGTCATCTCGGTGCCCTTCAGCGCGACCATGCGGCCGGTCTCGCCTGCCATCACGAGGTCGGCGGCGGCGACGCCGTATCTCGTCGCCAGCAGGCGGTCCCTCGCGGTCGGCGTGCCGCCGCGCTGGACGTGGCCGAGCGAGGTGACGCGCGTCTCGTAGCCGGTCCGCTGCTCCAGCTCGACCGCGAGCGCGGCGCCGATGCCGCCGAGGCGCGGGTAGCCGTACTGGTCGACCTCCTCGGAGGCGCGGATCAGTCTGCGGTCGCCGCCCTCGAAGGCGAGCTGGGCGCCCTCGGCGACGACGATGATCGAGAAGTCCTTGCCGCGCTCGTGGCGGCGGGCGATCGCCGCGGAGATCTCCTCGACGGTCAGCTCCAGCTCCGGGATCAGGATCGCGTCGGCGCCGCCGGCGATCCCTGCGTAGACGGCGATCCAGCCGGTGTTGCGGCCCATCACCTCGAGGATCATCACGCGGTCGTGCGACTGCGCGGTGGTGTGGAGCCGGTCGATCGCGTCGGTCGCGATCTGCACGGCGGTGTCGAAGCCGAAGGTGTAGTCGGTGTGGGTGACGTCGTTGTCGATCGTCTTCGGCACGCCGACGACCGGGATGCCCAGCTCCTCCTGGACTCTCCGCGTGATCATCATCGTGTGCTCGCCGCCGATCGCGATCACCGCGTCGAGCGGGTCCTGCGTCTGCTGGCTCAGGACCTTCTCGACCCCGTGCTCCTCGCGAAAGGGGTTGTAGTTGGAGGTCGAGAGGATCGTCCCGCCGAGGTGCAGGATCCCCGAGACGCTGCGCTGGTCGAGCTCGATCCAGTCGTGCTCCGCGAGTCCGCGGTAGCCGCGGCGCAGGCCGATCGCCTCGTGTCCGTGGGTCATCAGGCGCCGCGCTGCGGCACGGATGACGGCGTTGAGGCCGGGGCAGTCGCCGCCGGCGGTCAGGATTCCGACTCGCATTGCGCCAAAGCTAGCCACTGCGCACAGAGCTGTCGACAGACCCCGGGATCATCCGACGAACGGGGGGTGCGGCTGCCACCACCGCGCGAGTCGTGCGGCATTCGTAGAATCCCGCCCGCTTGCTGTCGCAGCCGCTCCCCCGATCGCTCTCCGCCTCCCGACGCCGCCCGCGCGCGCTCGCCGCGCTCGTCGTCGGGCTGTGCGCGCTGCTGCTCGCCGGCTGCGGCGGGGAGGACCCGGCCCAGAGCGCCGTAGACGGCTCCGAGCTGACCGTCTACAGCTCGATGCCGCTGGAGGGCCCGGACCGCGTCCCCGCGCTCGACGTCCTGCGCGGCGAGCGGATCGCCCTGCAGGAGGCCGGCGGCCGCGTCGGCGACTACCGCGTGAGACTGGTCTCGCTCGACGCCGCGACCCCGGAGGCCGACCGCTGGGATCCGGCGCAGATCTCCGAGAACGCGCGCAGAGCGGGCGACGACGAGTCGGCGATCGCCTACGTCGGCGAGTTCCACACCGGCTCCTCCGCGATCTCGGTGCCGCTGCTGAACGAGGCCGGTCTGCTCCAGGTCAGCCCGATCGACTCGGCGATGGCGCTGACGCAGAGAACGCTGTCGGTCCCCGACTCGCCCGGCAAGTACTACCCCAAGGCCGAGGAGTACGGCCGCACCTTCAAGCGGCTCGTCCCCGGCGACCAGAGACAGGCCGCGGCCCAGCTCGACTGGATGCGCAGAGAGGGGGTCGACCGCCTGATGGTCCTCAGCGACGAGGACCCCACCGGCCTCGGCTACGCGATGACGCTCAGACAGCTCGCGAGGGGCTATGGGATCTCGATCGCCGGCCGCGAGGACGTCGACCCGCACGAGAGAGATCCGCGCGACCTGATCAGAAAGATCCAGGAGTCGAGAGCGGACGCCGTCTTCTACGCGGGCGAGGCGCACGAGGGCGCGATCCGGCTGTGGCAGGACCTGACCGTCGCCGAGCCGGAGCTGAAGCTGTTCGCGCCCGGCTCGCTGGTCGACCAGCCGTTCATCGACGCCGTCGGCGCGCCGGCCGCCTCGGCGACCTATGTGACCCGCCCGCTGCAGGGCCTGCGCGCCTACCCGGAGCCGGCCGCGAGATTCGTGCGCGCCTACGAGAAGCGCTACAGAGCGAAGCCGACGCCGGAGGCGCTCTACGGCTACGAGGCGATGTCGGCGGTGCTCGCCGCGATCGGCGCCGCCGAGCAGGCGGCCGGCGACGAGCCGCTCGTGCGCGCCGACGTCGTCAGAGCGTTCCGCGCGCTGAGACGAGAGGGGACGGTGCTCGGCGACTACGCGTTCGGCCCCACCGGCGACCCGACGCTGCACCGCTTCGGCGCCTACCGCGTCGTCGACGGCGAGCTCGTCTACGAGCGCAGACTCGACGGCTGAGGCGGCGGCGCGCCCGTCCTTGGCGCGCCCGCTTCGGTCTGCTCGCCGCTCACCGCTCGCGGCTCGCGCCCGGCCGCGGCGTCGATCCGCTCATCCCAGCGCGACCCTCAACGCCTCGTCGAGCTGCGGATGCCGGAAGGCGTGGCCGAGCGCCAGCGGCTTCGCCGGCACGGCGCGCTGGCCGGTCGTGACGATCTGCTCCATCTCGCCGTAGAGCAGCTTCAGCGCCAGCCGCGGCACCGGCGCGACCGCCGGCCGGTGGAGCGCGCGGCCGAGCGCCTTGGAGAAGTCGGCGTTGGTGACCGGCTCCGGCGCGCTGCCGTTGAGCGGCCCGC
>JAEXXR010000382.1 GCA_023405705.1 Actinomycetes bacterium | reverse complement strand
GCATGAGAACACGCGGCGCGACCGCACCAGCGCCCCGCTCAGCCCCTACCCCCTCCGCGTCCCCAGCGCCGCGACGCCGCCGGTCAGCACTGCGGTGATGCCGAGCGCGGCCGGCAGGCTGGTCGCGTCGGCGACGAAGCCGAGCAGCGGCGGACCGGCGAGCAGGCCGAGATAGCCCATCGTCGAGGCGGCCGCGATCGCCGGACCGGGCGGCATGTCGCGGATCCTGCCGGCGGCGCTGAACAGCAGCGGCACGCCGTTGCCGGCGCCGATCCCGGCGAGCAGCAGCAGCGGGAGCGCCAGCGCGGCGACCCCGAGCACGACCATCAGCCCCAGCGACACGGCCGCGAGCGCCGAGCCGCCGACCAGCAGCCGGCGGGCGCCGACGACGCGGTTGAGCCGGTCTCCGAACGCCCGCGACAGCGCCATCCCGCCCGCGAAGGCGCCGTAGCCGAGCGCCGCGATCCCAGCACCGGCGTCGAGATCGCGGTCGAGGTAGAGCGCCGACCAGTCGGTCACCGCGCCCTCGGCCATGAACAGCGCGAAGACCATCACGCCGATCAGCAGCACGCCGCGCGAGGGTCGCGCGAACCGCGGCCCCTCCGGCGAGGCCGCGTCGGAGGCCACCGACATCCCACCCAGGTGCGGCCCGGCGAGCAGGCCCACGACGAGCAGCAGCGCGAGCACGACGGCCGCCGCCACCCGCGGATCGGCGCCGACGAGATGCCCGAGCGCGACGCCGCCCGCCGCGCCGAGCCCGCCGAAGCTCCAGGCGGCGTGCAGCGACGACATCACCGGCCGTCCCGTCTCGCGCTCGACCGCGACGCCGTGGGCGTTCATCGAGACGTCGACGATCCCGACCGCGATCCCGAGCAGGAACAGCGCGCCCGCGAGCCCCGCCACCGACGGCGCCAGCAGCGGCACGATCCCGGCAAGCGGAACGAGCAGAGCCCCGAGCCGCGTCAGCTGCGCGCTCGGCCGTCGCGACAGCTCGCGCCCGGTCAGCGGCATCGCCAGCAGCGAGCCGGCCGCCATCGCGAGCAGGCAGAGGCCGATCGTCGTCGTCGAGATGTCGAGCCGGTCGCGGACGTACGGCACGTTCGCCGCCCAGGTGCCGATCACGGCGCCGCTGACGAGGAACATCGCCCCGGTCGCGACCCGCGGGCTCCAGAAGGACATGGCCCTCACCGTGACACAGCGGACGCGGCGACCGCCGGCCGCCCCGCCCGCGCGCCACCCGAGATCACTTCACCGACCCGGCCAGCATCCCCTGCACGAAGTAGCGCTGGAAGGCGAGGAAGACGCACAGCGGGATCGCCAGCGAGAGGAACGAGGCCGGCGCGATCAGGTCGATGTTGGAGCCGAACTGGCGCGTCTGCGAGAAGATCGCGACCGTCAGCGGCTGGGTGTCGCGCCCGAACGTCAGCGCGACGATCAGGTCGTTCCACGACCACAGGAACTGGAAGATCGCCAGCGAGGCGATCGCCGGCAGGCCGAGCGGCAGGATCAGCCGCAGGAAGATCCGCACCTCCGAGGCGCCGTCGATGCGCGCCGACTCGAGGATGTCTCTCGGGATCCCGGCGAAGAAGTTGCGCATCAGGAAGATGCCGAACGGCAGGCCGAAGGCGACGTGGAAGAGGACGAGGCCGAGCACGGTGTCGAACAGGCCGGTGTCGTTGTAGAGCGAGAAGATCGGGATCAGCGCGACCTGCAGCGGCACGACGAGCAGCCCGATCACGACGACGAACAGCCAGTCGCGGCCGGGGAAGTCGAGCCAGGCGAAGGCGTAGCCGGCGAGCGACGCGACGACGACGAGCAGGACGGTGTTGCCGACGGCGATCTGCAC
This sequence comes from Actinomycetes bacterium, assembly GCA_023405705.1. The sequence continues at coordinate 7,098 of JAEXXR010000382.1, read as the reverse complement.
CGTCACCCACAGCGCGTCCATGATGTCTCTGTTGTCGAACAGCGCGGTGTAGTTGTCGAAGGTCGCGAGGCTCGGCTGCGAGACGATCTTCCACCAGCCGCTCGTCGTGATCTCCGACGCCGGCAGCAGCGAGGTGAACAGCAGCCCGATCGTCGGCACCAGCCACAGCAGCGCGATCACGACCAGCAGGATGTTCAGCGGCCCGCGCGCGACCGCTCTGCCGATCCGCGCAGCGCGCGACTCCGGCCGGCGCACCGAGGCCCGGGCCCCTTCGCCCGCTCTTCTCACCGTGACGGCACGCCCGCCGGCCGCTTCACCGGAGACCGACATCTACGCCTCCTCCCGCTTGAAGCGCCGGATGTTCAGCGCCAGCACCGGGATCACCAGCAGGAACAGGAAGACGGCGATCGCCGAGCCGAGCCCGAAGTCGTTGACGCCGCCGAAGGAGGTCCGCCACATCGCCAGCGCGATCACGTTCGCGTCGTCCTGGGAGGACTGCGGCGCGACCGACAGGATGATGTCGAAGACCTTCAGGACGTTGATGATCATCGTGATGAAGACGACCGACAGGACCGGCGCCAGCATCGGCACCGTCACCCTTCGGAAGACCTGCCACTCGGTCGCGCCGTCGGTCCGCGCCGCCTCCAGCACCTCGCGCGAGATCGCCGACAGCCCGGCCGCGATGATCACCATCGCGAAGCCGGCCCAGACCCAGATGTAGGCGATCATCACCGCCGGGGTGATCAGCTTCTCGCCCAGCCAGGAGACGCCGGTGAACGGCGCGGTGAAGGTCTGTGCGGCGATCGCGACTCTGAACTCGCCGGAGCCGACGTCTCTGAAGACGAACGCCCCGTCGTCCGACGTGGTCTGCGTCGCCACCACCCCGCCGCCGCTGTCGCGCAGCTGGACGGTCGCTCCGGCGATCCCCTGCTCGCCGCTCTCCACCACCCCGGGTCTGCCGCCGCCGGGCTTGAAGTCACGCCAGACGGTGCCGGTGATCGCGCCGCTCTCGGGTCTCGGCGCGACCGCGTCGGGCGCGTCTCTCGGGACCTCGTCGGGCGGGATCGCGGTCAGACCCAGCTCGGCCGTGTCGCCGGCTCTCAGCGGCGTTCTCAAGACGAACCCGGACGAGATCGAGCCGGTCAGCTGCGGCGTCGAGGGCTGCGCGGCGGTCAGCGCCCCGCCGCCGCCGAAGGCGTCGTCGAAGACCTTGATGACGGCGTTGATCGTGCCCTGCGACGGGTCCTTCTCGTCCATGATCCGCCAGATCACGCCGGCCGCGAACAGCGAGATCGCCATCGGCATGAAGACGGCCGTCTTGAACGCGGTCGACCAGCGGACGCGCTCGGTCAGGACCGCGAAGATCAGGCCGATCGCGGTCACGAACGCGGGCACGACGGCGACCCAGATGACGTTGTTCCTTATCGCCGTCGTGAGCGTGTCGGTGGTGAAGATCTCCTTGTAGTTGTCGAGGAAGACGAACTCCCCGCCGCCGCGGTCGAAGAAGCTGCGGACGATCGTCCAGATCGTCGGGTAGATCACCCAGACGACGAGGAAGATCAGCGCCGGGGCGAGGAACAGCAGCGGGACGAGGCGCGCGCGCCCGCGCCCCGGCCGCCGCTCCGGGGCGCCTCGCTCCGGAGCGCCTCTCCCGTCGGTGACCGTCGCAGCCGACACCAGCGACCCCTAGCGGTACGCTCTCGCCGCCGAGGCCTCGAGCGCCGCAGCCGTCCCGTCTATGTCGGACGGGTTGGCGAGGAAGTCCTGCAGGATCTTCCACTCGCCCTGGCCGGGGGTGCCGCCGAAGGCCGCCGGCGCGAGGTCGGACATGTCGAAGCGGAACGTTCTCGCCTCGGCGATGGCGGTCGCGACCGACGCGGTGATCTCGTCCGGGTAGACGTCCTCCTCGACCGTTCTGTTCGGCGAGCTGAAGCCGCCGCGCTCGGCCCACGCCGTCGCGCCCTCGGTCGAGGCGAGGAACTCGACGAACGCTCTGACCGCGGGCGTGTCGCGGAAGGTCGCGATCGAGTCGCCGCCGCCGACCACGTAGTCGTCGGAGTCGCCGATCTCGGGGAAGTCGTAGACGTTGTAGCCCGTCTCCGGCTCCAGTCTCGTCGACTCGGCGACGACGCCGGGGACGAAGTCGCCCTCTATGACCTGGGCGCCTCTCGGCGGGTCCTGGAAGACGGCCTCGACCGACGCGGGGAACTCGGTCTGCAGCGCGCCCTGCGTGCCGCCGACGATGTTCGCTCTGTCGGAGAAGACCTCGCTCATCGTTCTGAGCGCCGCTCTCACCGACGGGTCGGTCCAGGGGATTCTGTGCTCGCTCAGCTGGTCGTACTTCTCCGGACCGGCCTGCCGCAGGTAGATGTTCTCGAACAGGTCGGTGAGGGTCCAGCCGTCGGCGCCCGCGATCGAGTAGGCGGGGACGCCGGATGCCCCGAGCGTTCTGGCGTTTCTGAGGAACTCGGCCCAGTCGTCGGGGTCGTCGACGCCGGCGTTCTCGAAGGCCGAGACGTTGTACCAGACGGTCGACTTGTTGGCCCCCTTGTAGACGAAGGAATACAGTCTCCCGCCGATCGTCCCGAGCTCGACGAAGTCGGGCGCGTAGTTCTGCGAGATCGTGTCTCTCGCGTAGTCGATCGGTCTGAGCGCGCCCTGTCTCTGGAACTCTCTGATCAGCCCCGGCTGGGCGATCGTGGCGATGTCGGGCGGGTTGCCGCCCTGCACCGCGGTGCCGACGACGGTCGGCAGGTTGTCGCCGGCCGAGGTGTATCTGACGGTGACGTCCGGATACTGCTCGTTGAACTTGTCGATGACGGCCTGGAACGATCTCTGCTCGTCGCCGGTCCAGATGCCGACGACCGAGACCGTGCCGCTGACGTCGGTCGCCTGCGTCTGCGCGCCGCCGCCGCTCGTCGTGGTCGCGGTGCCGTCACCGCCGTCGTCGCCGCCGCAGCCCGCGCCGACGGCGCCGAGCGTGAGCGCCATCGCTCCCGCGAGCGCTGCGTTGCGGTACCTCGTGGAACTCCTCACGAACCTGCCCCTTCCTGCGTCGCGTCGTAGATGCCGAGGCCGCTGCCGGGGTCGAAGAAGTGCAGCGCGGCGGTGTCGACCGCCAGCTCCACCGTCTCCCCCTCTGCGGCTCTCGTGCGCGGGGCGAGGCGGCCGACGATCGTCGTCTCGCCTCTGCCCTCCTCCAGCGTCTCCAGCCCTCCGCGGTCCTCGATCAGCTCTCTCACGTGCTCGGTCTCGGCCGAGCGGGCGTCGATCGTCGCGTGCACGTCGACCTCGGAGCCGAGCGACTCGCGCAGCGTCACGTGCGCGCGCAGCCGGCGGTCGTCCGGGACGTCGGTGTCGATCGCCGCGTCCGACAGCGACTCGGGCCGGATCCCGAGCACCAGCTCTCTGCCGCTCCAGCCGCGCAGCGCCGGGCGGGCGGCGAGCAGCTCCGGCGGCAGCGCGAGCCGCTGGTCGCCGAGCACGACGTCGAGCGCGCCGTCGGAGCCGCCGCCGTTGGAGGACTCCAGCCGCGCCTCGACCAGGTTCATCGCGGGCGAGCCGATGAAGCCGCCGACGAACAGGTTGACCGGTCTGTCGTACAGCTCCTGCGGCGCGGCGACCTGCTGCAGCTCGCCCTTGCGCATGACGGCGACGCGGTCGCCCATCGTCATCGCCTCGATCTGGTCGTGCGTGACGTAGATCGTCGTGACGCCGAGGTCGCCCTGCAGCCGCGCGATCTCGGCGCGCATCTGCACGCGCAGCTTCGCGTCGAGGTTGGAGAGCGGCTCGTCCATCAGGAACGCCTGCGGCTCGCGCACGATCGCGCGGCCCATCGCGACCCGCTGGCGCTGGCCGCCGGAGAGGTTGCGCGGCTTGCGCTTCAGCCACTCGGTCAGGTCGAGCACGCGCGCGGCCTCGCGCACGCGTCTGTCGATCTCCTCCTTGGCCAGCTTCTTCAGCCGCAGCCCGAAGGCGATGTTCTCGTAGACCGACAGGTGCGGGTAGAGCGCGTAGCTCTGGAAGACCATCGCGATGTCGCGGTCGCGCGAGGGGACGTCGTTGACGACGCGATCGCCGATCGTCAGCTCGCCCTCGCTGATCTCCTCCAGCCCCGCGACCATCCGCAGCGCGGTCGTCTTCCCGCAGCCGGACGGGCCGACGAGCACCATGAACTCCTCGTCGCCGATCTCGAGCTCCATCGACGAGACGGCGCGGGTGCCGTCGGGATAGATCTTGCTGACGCGATCGAACCGGACCTCGGCCAACAGGCACCTTCCCTCGCTGTCGGGGCGGCGGGCCGCCCGCTCCTCCTCCTGACGCTTGACCTCCCCGGTCCGGGAAGATGCGAAACGGCGGCCCGGACCGGGCCGGCGAGCGTCCATCGGTCAGCTTCACGACCGAGCCTTCAAGGGCGCGGCGGCGGACGCCGATGACGAGCTTGTCGATCCACGGAAGGGCTTCCTTGCAGGACACCATCAGCGAGCAGCCGCTGCGGCGGGCGATGGCGGCGCTCACCGCCGTCGGGCTGGCGCTGCTGTTCGCGCAGGCGCTGACCGACTTCGGCGGCGGCCTCGCCGACGCTGCGATCGACGACGGCGTCTACCTCACGCTCCAGCTCGGCGGCGCGATCGCCTGCCTCGTGCGGGCGGCGCGGGTGCCCGACCGGCGGCCGGCGTGGATCTGCATCGGCGCGGCGATCCTCGTCTACGCGCTCGGCGAGGTCTGGTGGGGGCTCGACAGCTCCCGCATAGACGCGTACACGTGGCCCTCCGACGTCGCGTACATCGCCTTCTACCCGCTGGCGCTGACGGGGATGGCGCTGCTGCTCGCCGACGGCCGCGACCGCGTCGCCGCGCGGCTGTGGGTCGACGGCCTGATCGGCGGCCTGACGGTCGGCGCCGTCGCGGTCGCCTTCGCGTACGCGCCGGTGCTCGACGCCTCGCGCACCTCGACGACCCAGACCGCGGTCCACCTCGCCTACCCGCTCGCCGACCTCGTGCTGATCGCCTTCGTCCTGACCGCCTTCGCGACGCAGGCGTGGCGGCCCGGCGGGGTGTGGGTGCTGCTCGGCCTCGGGACGATCGTCTTCGCCGCCGCCGACACGCTCTACGCCTATCAGAGCGCCGCGGGCACCTTCCACGACGACAGCGTCGTCGCCGCGCTGTGGCCGGCGGCGCTGGCGCTGTTCGGCTGGGCGGCGTGGCAGCCGTGGCGGCCGCGCCGGATCGAGACCGAGTTCGGCCGCCAGGCGTTCGCGCTGCCGGCCGTCTTCGCGGCGATCGCGGTCGCGCTGCTCTGCTACGGCCAGTTCGCCGACATCTCCGACGCGGCGGCGCTGCTGGCGACCGCGGCGCTGCTGGTCGCGACGCTGCGCGCCGGCGTCACGTTCCGCGCCCACACGCGCCTGCTGCGGCGCACGCACGCCGAGGCGCTGACCGACGGCCTCACCGGCCTCGCCAACCGCCGCAGGCTGATGAGCGACCTCGAATGGGCGGTCGCGAGCGCCCGCGGCGGCGCCGGCCACACGCTCGCGTTCTTCGACCTCGACGGCTTCAAGGGCTACAACGACGGCTTCGGCCACGCCGCCGGCGACATGCTGCTCGACCGGCTCGCGAGCCGGCTGGCGGAGGTCGTCGGGACGCGCGGGCGCGCCTACCGCCTCGGCGGCGACGAGTTCTGCGTGCTGGTCGAGGGCAGCCTCGACGAGCGCGACCCGTTCATCGCGGCGACCGTCGCGGCGCTGCGCGAGCACGGCGAGGGCTTCTCCGTCGGCGCCTCCTACGGCCTCGTCACGATCCCGCACGAGGCCGACTCGGCGACCCACGCGCTCCAGCTCGCCGACCAGCGGATGTACGCGGCCAAGGACGAGGGCCGCCAGGCGAGCCGCCGCCAGACTTGCGACGTGCTCCTGCAGGTGCTGCGCGAGCGCGAGCCGGAGCTGCACGTCCACCTCAACGGGGTGGCGGCGCTGGCGGCCGCGGTCGGCAGGCAGCTGAGACTGACCTGCGAGCAGCGCGACGAGGTCGCGCGCGCGGCCGAGCTGCACGACATCGGCAAGATCGCGATCCCCGACGCGATCCTGCACAAGCCCGGCCCGCTCACCGAGGACGAATGGCGGCTGATGCGCGAGCACACGGTCGTCGGCGACCGCATCCTCGGCGCCGCGCCGGCGATGCGCCCGGTCGCGCGGATCGTCCGCTCCAGCCACGAGCGCTGGGACGGCGGCGGCTACCCCGACGGCCTGCGCGGCGAGAAGATCCCGCTCGGCGCCCGCATCGTCGCGGTCTGCGACGCCTACGACGCGATGACGAGCGACCGCCCGTACCAGCAGCCGATGGCCCATGCCGACGCGCTCGCCGAGCTGCGCCGCTGCGCCGGCTCGCAGTTCGACCCGCGCGTGGTGGAGGCGTTCGTCGCGACGATCGCCTCCACCAGGTCAGGGGTGCTGACTACGCCTTGACGGCGGAGATGTCGAGCGTCAGCTTGACCTTGTCGCTGACGAGCATGTTGCCGGAGCCGAGCGCCTGGTTGAACTTCATCTCGAAGTCGCTGCGGTTGATCTGGCCGGTGACCGAGAGGCCGACGCGGGTGTTGCCCCACGGGTCGACGTCCGAGCCCTCGACGACCGCCTCGAGCGTTATCGGCTTCGTGATGCCGTGGATCGTGATGTCGCCGTGGATCTTGAAGGTCTCGTCGTCGACGGCCTCGATCTTGGTCGACGTGAAGGCGATCTGCTCGTGCGTGGCGGCGTCGAAGAAGTCGGCCGAGCGGAGGTGCTCGTCACGCTGGGCCTCGTTCGTGTCGACCGAGGCGACCTGGACGGTGCCGGTGGCGGTCGCGGTGCCGTCCTCGGCGATCGTGAGGGAGCCCTGGAACTCCTTGAACTTGCCCTTCACGGTGGCGATGCCCATGTGCTTGACCTGGAAGCCGACCTCGGAGTGAGAAGGGTCGACGTTCCAGGTGCCGGTCGGGACGGAGAGAGCGGTGGCGGACATAGGGTGGTTCCTTCCTGCGTAGTGACGGGAGCGAACTGATTGCGTGAGCAACAAGATAGCACCAAGTGATTGTGCACGCAACTGTTATCCTCCTTCACAT
>JAEXXR010000361.1 GCA_023405705.1 Actinomycetes bacterium | reverse complement strand
CACCGAGGCCAGGCTACCCGCACCGGCCCCCGGGACCCTCGCCGCGCGCCCGGCGCGCGCGTGCGCGCCGCGCCCCCGCGGACCACCGGGCGCGATACGCCGGCCGACACGCCTACAATCCTCGACGTGATCAGCACGAACCAGCTCAAGAACGGCAACCACATCGAGGTCGACGGGACGATCTACAAGGTCGTCGAGTTCCAGCACGTCAAGCCGGGCAAGGGCCCCGCCTTCGTGCGCACGAAGCTGCGCCGCTCCAGCGACGGCAACGTGATCGACAAGACGTTCCGTGCTGGCGAGAAGTTCCGCGCCGTCCGGACCGAGGTGCGCAAGATGCAGTACCTCTACTCCGACGAGAACGACGCCCACTTCATGGACGTCGAGAGCTTCGAGCAGCAGGCGATCCCCACGGCCGCGCTGAGAGAGGCGCTGCAGTGGACGCGCGCCAGCGACATGGTCGACCTGCTGTCGATCGACGGCGTCCCGGCCGACATCCAGCTGCCGAGCGCCGTCGACCTCGAGGTCACGGAGACCGAGCCGGGCCTGCGCGGCGACACCGCCTCGGGCGGCGGCACGAAGCCGGCGACGCTGGAGACGGGCGCGCGCATCAACGTGCCGCTGTTCGTCAACATCGGCGACAAGGTGCGGGTCGACACGCGCTCCGGCGACTACGTGTCCCGCGCCTAGCGCGGCGCCGTCGTGGCTCGACGCTCCGACCAGCGCCGCGAAGCGGTCTTCGCGCTGTACCAGCACGACCTGACCGGCCGCCCGCTCGACGACACCCTCGCGCGCGACGCGGCCTCCTTCACGCGTGCGCTGGCGCGTGCCGCGCTCGCCCGTCAGGAGGAGTTCGACGGGTTGATCAGCCGCCACGCTGAGGGCTGGACGCTGCAGCGGATCGCCCCGTTGGAGCGGTCGATCATGCGCGTCAGCCTGCTGGAGATGCTGCACCCCTCCGACGTCCCGGCCGACCGCCCGATCCCGCCGGAGGGTGCGATCGACGAGGCCGTCGAGACCGCGAAGGCCTACTGCGGCGCCGAGGCGCCGAGATTCGTCAACGGCGTGCTGGCGGCGATCCTGCGCGAGCAGCGGGCCGTACCAGGGACCAACGGCAGCGACGACCGCCCGGGCGGAGGTGCAGGACGATGAGCGTCGACCAGCTCGAATACTGGACGCGCCAGCTGGAGGACGCGGCCGCGCAGCTGCGCGCCGGCGACCTCGAGCCCGAGCAGGCGGCCCGCCTGGTCGAGGAGTGCGCCCGCGTCGCCGGCGACGCCGCGGGCGAGCTCGCCCGCCGCGTCCGCGCCGCCGCAGACCCGCCCGCCCCCGGGCAGACGACCCTTCCCACGCAGTCCTGAACGCCAGAGAGCACCGCGAGATGACGACCGACGCCCCCGAGACCGTCCAGACCAGCGGAGACGCCTACCCCGACGACCTGCGCCAGCAGGTCGAGGCGTACCTCGCGCAGCTCCAGTTCGCCGAGGCCGCCACCTCCGGCGTCGCCGGGCTGGAGGAGGCGATGCGCTACTCGCTGCTGGCCGGCGGCAAGCGGATCCGCCCGGTCCTTTCGCTCGCGACCGCGCGGGCGCTCGGCCGCGACGCCGCCGAGGCGCTGCCGATCGCGGCGGCGATGGAGCTGATCCACACCTACTCGCTGATCCACGACGACCTCCCGGCGATGGACGACGACGACCTGCGGCGGGGGAGACCGACCTGCCACAAGGCGTTCGGCGAGAACGTCGCGATCCTCGCGGGCGACGGCCTCTACGCGGAGGCCTTCCGCCACGTGCTCGAGCAGCAGGACGGCGAGCCGGCGGCGATCCTCGCGGCGGTCCGCGAGCTGGCGAAGGCGACCGGCGTCAACGGCATGGTCGGCGGCCAGTTCCTCGACGTGGCGCACGCCGCGCCGGACGGGGCCGACGGGCTGCGCCACCTGCACGCGCTGAAGACCGGCAGGCTGATCGGCGCGTCGATCATGTGCCCGCTGCTGCTCGATCCGGCGCAGGGACCTGCGACAATCGCTGCGTTCCGCAACTTCGCGAACGAGCTTGGCGTGCTGTTCCAGATCGTGGACGACATCCTCGACGTCGTCGGTGACGACGACGCACTCGGCAAGACCCACGGCAGCGACGAGCGCCTCGGCAAGCGCACGTACGTCAGCGAGTTCGGCCTCGAGCGGGCGCGCGAGCTGGCCGCCGAGTCGCACCGCGGCGCCCGCGCCGCGCTGGCGCAGGCGGCCCCCGGCGGCGCTCCCGAGCTGGCCCAGATCACCGACTTCATCTACACGCGAACGTCATGAGCGAACCGATCCTCCCGCGCGTCGACGGTCCCGAGGACCTCAAGGACCTCACCGACGACCAGCTGCAGCAGCTCGCGCAGGAGGTGCGCGAGCACATCATCGACACGGTCGGCGAGATCGGCGGCCACTTCGGCGCCAACCTCGGCACCTGCGAGCTGGCCGTCGCGCTCCACTCGCTGCTGGAGTCGCCGCGCGACAAGATCCTCTGGGACGTCGGCCACCAGGCCTACCCGCACAAGATCATCACCGGCCGCCGCGACAGGCTGTCGACGATCCGCAAGTACGGCGGCCTGACGCCGTTCTGCGCGATCGAGGAGTCCGAGCACGACATCATGGGCGCCGGCCACGCCTCGACCTCGATCGGCTACGGCGTCGGGCTCAAGGAGGGCATGCGCCGCGGCGTCGGCGAGGACGGCGCGGTCGTCGCGGTGATCGGCGACGGCTCGATGACCGGCGGCGTCGCCTTCGAGGCGATCCACCAGGCGGGCGGCCTTGGCACGCCGATGGTCGTCGTGCTGAACGACAACGGCATGTCGATCTCGCCGAACGTCGGCGCGCTGTCGCGCTACTTCAACCGCGTGCGGCTCAACCCGAAGCTGTGGAAGGCGCGCGAGGGCGGGGAGGAGTTCCTCACCAAGCTGCCGGCCGGCATCGGCGACCGCTTCGCCCACCTCGGCCCGCAGCTGAAGGAGTCGATCAAGGCCTTCTGGGCTCCCGGGATGCTGTGGGAGGAGCTCGACTGGGCGTACATGGGCGTGATCGACGGCCATGACGTCCACGCGCTGCGCGAGGCACTGCGCGAGGCGATAGCGGCCGAGCGGCCGGTCGTCGTGCACGTCTCGACGGTCAAGGGCAAGGGCTTCGCGCCGGCCGAGGAGGGCGGCCTGGAGGGCATGGAGAAGTGGCATGCCGCCAAGCCGAACTCGATCGCCAACGGCGCGCCGGCGGTCGCCCCGGCCGCCAAGCCCTCCGACGCGAAGGCGCCGCCGAAGCCGCCGCAGTACACCGCGGTCTTCGGCAACGCGCTGGTGGAGGAGTGCCGCCGGGACGAGCGCGTCGTCGGCATCACCGCCGCGATGAACTCCGGCACCGGCCTGAACATCCTCCAGAAGGCGATGCCGGAGCGCTACTTCGACGTCGGCATCGCCGAGCAGCAGGCGATCCTGTTCGCCTCAGGCCTCGCGCTCCAGGGCTGCAAGCCGGTCGCGGCGATCTACTCGACCTTCCTCCAGCGCGCCTACGACCAGATCGTCCACGACGTCGCGCTGCAGAGACTGAACGTCGTCTTCGCGATGGACCGCGCCGGCCTCGTCGGCGACGACGGCCCGACGCACCACGGCGTCTTCGACATCGCCTACCTGCGCTCGCTGCCGAACATGACGCTGATGGCGCCGCGCGACGAGGCGCAGCTCGTGCACATGCTGCACACCGCGCTGCAGTACGACGACGGCCCGGTCGCGATCCGCTACCCGCGCGGCGAGGCGGTCGGCGTCGAGCTGCCGCAGCAGCCGCGCACGATCCCGATCGGCAGCGGCGAGATCCTGCGCGAGGGCGACGGCAAGGTCGCCCTGCTCGGCTACGGCAGCGGCGTCGGCAAGGCGCTGGAGGCCGCCCGGCTGCTGGCCGAGCACGGCCTGCGCGCGACGGTCGCCGACGCGCGCTTCGCGAAGCCGATCGACGCCGGCCTCGTCGCCCAGCTGCAGGCCGAGCACGAGCTGCTCGTGACGATCGAGGAGGGCGTCCTCGCCGGCGGCTTCGGCACCGGCGTCTGGGAGACCCTCTCCGACAGCGGCATCGCCTCGCGGATCCTCCGCGTCGGCCTGCCCGACCGCTACGTCACGCACGGCTCCCCGGCGCTGCTGCACGAGGAGGTCGGCTTCACCGGCCAGGCGATCGCCGACCGCGTCCTCGCCGCCGTCGGCAGCAGAACCCGCGCGACGGCCTGATCTCCGGCCGCCGCGCGCGTCGCCTGCGGCGGCTTCCTAGTGGAAGCCGCCGTCGTCGTTGACGCCGGTGAAGAAGTCCGGCAGCGACTGTATGGCCGGTCTCGTCGCCGGCGGGGTCGGCGGGATCGTCGTCCCCTTCGGCGCGCCGCCGACGTCGAACAGGCCGAAGAACGACTCGCGTCTTCTGTTGACGCCGTCGTCTCTGACGTTGTCCGTCGCCTTGAACCAGTACAGCTGCGTCACGCGCGGGTAGTCGTCCCACAGCGCTTCGAGCACGTGCTCGAACGCATCTCTCGCGCCTGCCGGGTTCATCGTCGTCGACCAGCCGTAGTTGTCGGGGTCGAACGTGACGCCTCTCGTGCTCGACGCGACGCCGAACTCCGTCGCGAAGATCGGCAGCTTCCCGGTGAACGTTCTCGTGTCGCGGTCCATGATGCTCTCGATCCGGTAGAACCAGCTCGATCCGGGCTCGCCGAACGGCGGCCCGTACGGATGGGTCGTGAGGCCGGAGAGGCGCTCCTCCCAGTCGGCGCCCAACTCCGCGGCGATCGCGGGGATCCACCCGACCCACGCCGGGTCGTCGCCGATCGCGAGCACGCCGACGAAGGGGTTGGCTGCCGTCGCGGCGTCGACGCACTCCTCCAGCAGTCTCGCGTAGCCGGCCGGGTTCCCCTGCGTGGCCGGGTAGTGCGAATAGGACGACTCGTTGCCGAACTCGATGTAGCGGACGGCGACGTCGTCGGAGAGGCCGGCGCTGCCGCCGGGACCGTACTTCGACGCGATCCCGCCGCAGAATCTGCCGACCTCGCCTCTGGTGTTGGCGGGGTACGAGCTGCCGTAGCCGGCGAGGATCAGCGGTCGCACCCCGATGTCGGTCAGCTGCTCGAGGTCGGTCTCGAGCTGCGCGTCGGCAGGGTCGCTCGCGGCGTAGACCTCGACGCGGGCGCTGGGGGAGTCGAGCGCCTCGTAGGCGTCGAGCGCGGCGGCCGAGTCCCACGGATAGCCGCCGTCGACGCCGAGCCGTATGGTCGCGCGGTCGGGCGTCGCTCTGGACTCGCTGCTCCAGGCGCTGGCGTTGCCGCTGTCGTCGACGGCGCGGATGCGGAAGCAGTACTCGGCGTCGTTGACCAGCCACTTCGCGAGGAAGCGGCGCGGGCCGTCGCTGCTGCCCCAGTCGATCCAGCCGACGACGTTGCATCTGCGGCCCTGCAGCTCGTATCTGGCGACGTCGGCCTCGCTGTTGCGGCTCCACGTCCACCGCACCTCGCCGTCGCCTCTGTGGCCGGTCAGGCCGGTCGGCGTCGCCGGTGCCGTCGTGTCGGCGACGGGCGTCGCAGTCTCGGCAGCCGAGGACGCGCCCCAGCCGACGGCGTCCTGCGCCTGGATTCTGTACTGGACGGCGACGCCGTTGGTCAGGCCGGTGTCGAGCACGCGGTCGTAGTCGGTCGAGAAGCTGTCGAACCATCTCCAGTCGTCGCCGCCGACCTTGCGCAGGATGCCGTAGCCGATCAGCGAGGCGTCGTCGGTGATCGGGTCCCACTTGATCGCGATCGCGCCGTTCTTCGGCGCGACGGTGAGGTTCTCCGGCGTTCTCGGGCGGGCGGCGTCGGTTCCAGCCGTCTCGGTCGCCACGCCGGAGTCGGGCGACTCCGCGTCGGTGACCGAGACGGCCACGACGACATACGAGTACGTCAGGCCCGTGACGGCGGTCGTGTCGACCGCGTCGCTGCGCCACGTCTCGATTATGGGCGCGGTGCTCCAACTGCCGCTGCCGGTCTTGCGGTACACGTCGTACTCCCAGACGTGCGGCTCGGGACTCTCGTCCCAGCGCAGTCTGATCCCGCTCGCCGTCGCCGTCGCGGCGAGGCCCGTCGGCGCGCCGGGTGTGCCGACGTCCGCCGCCGCGACGCCGCCCCACGCGGTCGCGAGCAGGACGCAGCACGCCGCTGCGATTGCCACTGCCTTCATTCGTCCCCCCGGATTCGGATAGATCGAGGGGAGAGCCTACCGTCGGCGCGCCAGCCGGCCGATGAGATCCCGCTAACGGATGCGGTAGTCCGCGTTCTTGATCAGCATGAGGGCGTAGTCGAGCCAGAAGGTGCCCGTCGGCGGCGCGTTTCTCGACGTGCCGCAGTTGCCGGCGGAGCGGCCCGGGTTGCCGATCCAGAAGAGGCCGTCGAGCCGCGGGTACTGCGCGGGGACGGTCGCGGTCGGTCTCGGGCCGAGGCCGCGCCCTCTCGGGTTGCAGCGGATCGAGTTGCCGTGCTTGACCTTGTTCTTCGGTCGCAGGGCGCCCTTGCCGTTGACCGCCGTGTTGATCACGTAGTGCTTGCCGCCGGTCGCGCGCGAGAGGCCGTTCGCGTAGCGGATCTCCTTCGTGGTGCGGTTGTGGTGCGTCGAGTTGGTGAAGAAGCCCTGGATTCTGTGGACGCCGACCTTGCGCAGCAGCGAGCCGATGAATCTGGGGTGGTGGGCGTCGCTGGCGCCTGCGTCGACGTAGACGACGGCGTGGGGCAGTCTCGCGAGCGAGTCGATCGCCGAGCGCATCTCCGAGATCCGCACCTGGAGGCCCTTGCCGGAGAGGCAGGGCGCGGTGATCAGCGCGTCGATCTCGTAGAAGATCACGACGCTCTGGTTGCCGATCCCCTGGGCGAACGACTCGTACCAGCGCTTGTAGCTCGCCGCCTCGGCGGGGGTGTCGCTGACGCGGTGGCATCTGATGTGCTTGAGGCGGTAGGTCGCCAGCAGCGGGATCTGACCCGGGTTGTCGTGGTGGGCCTGGGCGAGGTACTTGGAGACGACGTAGCCGGGGCGGTCGTTCCACGTGCCGAAGCGCTTCGCCTCCGGCTGGCTGGAGATCGCCGACAGCGCCGCGGCCGCACGCGGGTTCCTCCCGCGGATTCTGCGCGCGTAGGTGCCGGCGATCGTCTGCGACGGGTTGGTGTAGAAGACCGCGCCTCTGAGCGGGTTGCCGCCGGTCGGGACCGGGTCGAGGCCGAGCGGGTTGACGGCGTCGCGCGGTTCGGTCGAGATCGCGTCGTCGTCCTTGATCGTCAGGATGGCCCGGCTGGGCTCGCCGACCCTCTCCGGATAGGTGCCGAAGATCCCGACCGCGATCGTCTCGTCGGGCTCGACCAGCGAGTCGTCGACGATCGGGACCTGGAAGGAGCCCTCGCGCTGGCCGGGGGCGAGGTCGACGCGGCCCTTGACCGGTCGGTAGTCCTGGAACTGCTGGGCGCTTCTGTGCCACGCGCCGTAGCGGACCTCGCCGCGTCTGGACGGGTCGTCGCGCACGAAGGTGATCGTCGCGGCGCCGGCGCCCTCGTCGACCGTGAAGGTCGTGGAGGTGAGCCGGACGGCGGCGCCGGCGAGGGACGGTGCCACGGCGAGCGCGACCAGCGCCAGGCACGGCAGGATGAGCAGCTTGCGGGGCGTCATGACTCGACGGCCTCCCAGTCGTCGGGGCGAAACCGCCTCGAAACTACCCATGCGGCCCTCGCACACACGTCCGTACACGGACAACGCCCCACCGCCGGTGAGCGATGGGGCGCGTTGGGGAGCTATTGGAGACGCGCCGTTCAGGCGTCGCGCGGCGCGACGCTCCGGCCGGCCGCAGAGGGCGGAGCCGGGCGCCCGCGGGTCAGCGGATCGTGTGGTTCGCGTTCGCGATCAGCTTCAGCGCGTACTCGAGCCAGAAGGAGCCCGTGGGCGGCACTCTCCTGTAGATCTTGAGCGCGCATCTGCCGGCGGAGCGGCCCGGGTTGCCGATCCAGACGAGCGCGTCGAGGCCCTGCGCCCGGTACTTCTCCGGCACGTCCGAGGACGGTCTCGGGCCGAGGCCGTTGTTCGGCGAGTTGCAGCGGAACGAGTTGCCGTGCTTGACGCGGTCCTTCGGCACGTCGGGGCCGCGGCCGTTGCCGGAGGTGTTGACGACGAAGTGCGCTCTGCCGCCGGTCAGCCGTCTCAGCGTGCGGGCGTACCTGATCTCCTTCGACGTCCAGTTCTGGTGCGTCGCGTTGGTGAAGAAGCCCTGGATCTTGTGGACGCCGACCTGGCGCAGCTTCGCCGCGATGTACCCCGCGCTGTGTGCGAGACCCGAGCCGGCGTCGACGTAGACGACGGCGTGCGGCAGCTTCGACAGCACGTCGATCGCGTAGGAGACCTCGTCGATGCGCGCGGCGCGGCCCTTGCCGGAGAGGCACTTCAGCGTGATCAGCGCGTCGATCTCGTAGAAGAGGACGATCCGCTGGTTGCCGATGCCGGCCGCGAACTCGTCGTACCAGCGCTTGTAGGAGGCGACGTCGGCCGGCGAGTCGCTGACGCCGCCGCACTGGAGGTGCTTGAGGCGGTAGGTGGCGACGAGCGGGACGGCGCCCGGGTCGGTCTGCTGGACGCGCTGCAGGTAGGTCGAGATCTCGAAGCGCGGTCTCTTCGTCCATGTGCCGAAGCGCTTGGTCTCCGGCTGGTCGGCGATCACGCGCAGCTGCTGGGCGGCCTTCGGGTAGCGGCGCTTGTACCTTCTGATCGCGTTCTGCGCGAGGCCCCACTCCTCGTCGACGAAGAAGCGCGCGCCCTGCATCGGATTGCCGTTGGTCGGCGCGACGTCGAGCATCAGCGGGTTGAGCGGGTCGCGCTCGGTCTTGACGGCGTCGTTGTCGTGGATCGTGAGGATGCCGCGGGTCAGCGAGCCGAGCTTCATCGGGTACGGGCCGTAGATGCCGACCTTGACGGTCTCGGGGCCCTCGACGACCGCGTCGTCGACGATCGGCACGTGGAAGGCGGCCTCGCTCTGGCCGGGCGCGAAGTCGACGCGGCCGCTGACCGGCTGGTAGTCCTGGTGGGCGGTCGCGCTGCGGTCGTACCAGACGCCGTAGCGGACTCTGCCGGCCTGGCGGGCGTCGGAGCGCACGACGGTGATGACGGCGTGGGCCTCGCCCTCGGTGACCGAGTAGCGCTCGGAGGCGAGGCTGACGGTGCCGTTGGCCGAGGCGGCGGCGGGGAGCGCGGCGAGCGCGAGCAGAGAGGCCGCGGTGGCCGCGATGCGGGGAAGGGTTCGGTTCATGGGGCTGGGACGCGGGGACGGATGCGGTGCACCTCGTGATTCGGCCGCCGCGGCGGCCGCTGGAGCGCAGCCGTCGGAGCACGGACGAATCGCCGATGGCGGAGGCGCCGGGCTGCCGCGGGGAGAACCCGCGCGCGGCCGGTCCCCGGCCTCGAAACGCGGAACGGCCCGCAGTTGCGGGCCGTTCGCCGGGAGATCGCGGTGTTCGTAGCAGGCGGCGGCGGTTCAGCGACCGCTGTAGCGCGTGCCGGCGTTGAGCGCCAGCTGCGCGAGGCCGAGCAGGCCGAGGAAGATCGCGGCCGTGCCGTCGCCGCCGAGCGCCAGCGGCAGCGCGACGACGATCGCGCCGAGCGCGAGGCCGTAGTCGAACCCCTGGTGGGCGGAGACGGCCCGCGGCTGGGTCGCGTCGAGCGCCATGCCGACCGTCAGCGCCCCGAGCAGGCCCGAGACGACGAAGCCCGCGGGCCCGAACCCGAGCGCGAACGGCGCGACGAGGGCGAGCACGCCGAGCAGCAGCTCGACGGCGCCGTGGATGGGGAGGGAAAGGGGGCGAAGCGCAGTCATGATGCGCTCCATCGTGCTCCTGCGCACCGGGAAGGTGTGTGAGGTGCGGCACAGCTGAACGACTCCGTTCGCGCCAGCTCGTCGCAGACCGCACGAGCTGCACGATCCCTTGCAGCGCGGGCGATCTCGCGTCGGCGCGCCCGTTGCCGGCAGGTCCGGGTCCGTCTGCCGGTAGCCTGGTCGCGCGGTGACGACGAAGATGCGACTCGACACGCTGCTCGCCGAGCGGGGCATCTTCGCCTCCCGCACGCGCGCCGCCGCCTCCGTGCTGGCCGGCGAGGTGCTGCTGGGGCCGGACCGCCGCCGGGCCGAGAAGCCGGGTCAGCTGGTGCCCGGCGACGTCGAGGTCGACGTCACCGCGCAGCCGGCCTTCGTCTCGCGCGGCGGCACGAAGCTCGCCAACGCGCTCGACGCGACCGGGCTCGACGTCGCCGGCCGCAGGGCGCTCGACGTCGGCGCCTCGACCGGCGGCTTCACCGACTGCCTGCTGCAGCGCGGGGCGGAGCACGTCGTCGCGCTCGACGTCGCCTACGGCGAGCTCGACTGGAAGGTCCGCAGCGACGAGCGCGTGACGGTGATGGAGCGCTGCAACGCGCGGCGCCTCACGCGCGAGGAGCTGCCCTACGCGCCCGACCTGCTCGTCGCCGACGTCTCCTTCATCTCGCTGACGAAGGTGCTGCCGGCCGTGCTGGCGACGATGGCCGAGCGCTTCGACGGCCTGGCGATGGTCAAGCCGCAGTTCGAGGTCGGCCGCGAGAAGGTCGGCAAGGGCGGCGTCGTGCGCGACGCCGCCGACCGGCGCGCGGCCCTGGTCGCCGTCGGCGCCGCGGCGCGCGCTGAGGGAGCCGCGGTGCTCGGCTACGTCTCCTCGGGCCTGCCCGGCCCGAAGGGCAACAGAGAGACGTTCGTGCGGCTCGCCGAGGGCGGCCGCGCGGGCGCGGTGGACGATCTGGAAGCGGCGGCCCGGGAGGTCGAGGGATGAGCGAGCGCAGGGTCGCGACGGTCTTCACGCACCGTCGCCCGATCGAGACGAGCGCCGCGCTCGGCGAGCTGGTCGCCGCCGCGCGCGCCGCCGGCTACACGCTGCGCTTCTCGCCCGAGGAGACCGTCAAGCACGACCTCAAGGCCGAGCCGGGGATCGTCGTCGACGCCCCGCCCTCGCCGGAGGTCGACGTCTGCGTCGTGCTCGGCGGCGACGGCACGATCCTGCACGCGCTGCGCACCTACGCACGCACGGGCGTGCCGGTCTTCGGCGTCAACTACGGCGAGGTCGGCTTCCTCGCGACCGTCGACACCGACGACATCGCCGGCGGCCTGCGGACGGCCTTCCGCGCCGACTTCGAGGTGCTGTCGCTGCCGGGGATCGAGGCGCGCAGCGGCGGCGGCGAGTGGCTGGCGATGAACGACGTCTCCTTCCACCGCCAGCAGGGCCTGCGCGTCGCCGACCTGTCGGTCGAGGTCGGCGAGGAGGAGGTCGCGCGCGTCCGCTGCGACGGCCTCGTCGTCGCCACGCCGGCCGGCTCGACCGGCTACAACCTCGCCAACGGCGGCCCCGTGATGGCGTGGGGCGTCGAGGGCCTCGCCGTCTCCTACATCGCGCCGCACTCGCTGACGGCGCGGACGCTCGTCGTCGCGCCCGCCGACCCGATCACGATCCGCAACCGCTCGCGCGAGGAGCCGGTCGACGTCTCGATCGACGGCCGCCCGGTCTGCGAGCTGCCGCCTGCCGGCGCCCTGTCGGCCCGCTTCCGCGACGACGTCGGGACGCTGGCGCAGTCCCACGGCGCGAGCTTCTACCACCGCCTGCGCGAGAAGTTCGGGCGGCTGGCGAGCGGGGCCTGAGGGCCGGAGCGGGCTGCACGGGCGGCCCGCCAACCCCGTGCGGCGGCGTCATGTCATGACACCGCGGACGGTCACGAACGTCTGTTCGCTTTTCCGTCCGGCGCTCCTGATGGAGTGCCCCGCATGCTTCACGAGCTGCGTGTCGAGAACCTGCTGCTGATCGAGCGGGCCGAGCTTCGCCTCGGCCACGGCCTCAACGTGCTGACCGGCGAGACCGGCGCCGGCAAGACGATGCTGGCGCATGCGCTCGACCTGCTGCTCGGCGGGAAGGCCCGCAACGGGATCGTCCGCCCGGGCGCCGCGGAGGCGTACGTCGAGGGCGTCTTCGACTTCCCCGAACGGCTGCGCGAGGCGCTCGGCGACCGCCTGCCCGAGGACGCCGACGAGCTGGTGCTCGCGCGGCGCGTCTGGCCCGACGGCCGCACCCGCGCCTACCTCAACGGCCGCTCGGCGACCGTCGGCGACCTGCGCGAGCTGGGCGGCGAGCTGCTCGCCTTCTACGGCCAGCACGAGCACCGCCGGCTGATGCTCGCCTCAGCGCAGCTGGAGATCCTCGACGGCTTCTGCGGCGCCGAGCAGCGCGCGCGGCGCGCGCGGGCCGCCGCGGCGCACGCCGAGC
>JAEXXR010000323.1 GCA_023405705.1 Actinomycetes bacterium | reverse complement strand
CGCGAGGCCGAGCGCGCCGCCGACCTGCTGGGTCGTGTTCGCCAGGCCGGAGGCGAGGCCGGCGTCGGCGGCCGGCGCGTTCGCCATCGCCAGCGTCGAGATCGCCGGCATGAACAGCCCGCCGCCGATCCCCATCGGGATCGTCGCGGGGAAGACGTCGAGCCAGTACGAGCCGTCGACCGGCGCGCGCTGGAGCCACAGCAGGCCGGCGGCGATCAGCAGCAGGCCCGGCAGCGTCGTCGCCTTCGGGCCGATCGTCGCGATCACGCGGGCGGCGAAGCCGAGCGAGGTGACGCCGATCGCCAGCGCGATCGGGACGATCGCGAGGCCGACCTGGACGGGGGAGAGGCCGAGCACCAGCTCGAGATAGAGGGCGAGCAGGAACTGCATCCCGAACATGCCGGCGATCGCGAGCGCCTGCACGAGGTTGGCGGCGGCGAGGTCGCGGACCCTCAGCAGCCGCAGCGGCATCAGCGGATGGGCGGCGCGCGCCTCGCGCAGGCCGAACAGCGCCAGCAGCGCGAGCGCGAGCGGGCCGAGCAGCGCGGTCCGCCAGCTGCCGAAGCCGTGCTCGCCGGCCGAGACGATCGCGAAGACGCCGAGCATCAGCGCCGCCACGACCAGCAGCGCGCCCGGCAGGTCTGCGCCGGCGCGCAGCCCGAGCGGCTCGTCGCGCTCCAGCACCCGCGCGGCGAGGGCGAAGGCGATCAGACCGATCGGCAGGTTGACGAAGAAGATCCAGTGCCACGAGATCGCCTCGACCAGCAGCCCGCCCGCGACCAGCCCGAGCGAGGCGCCGGCCGAGCCGACGAAGGCGTAGACGGCGATCGCTCTCGCGCGGGCCCGCTCGCCGGGGAAGAGCGCGACGATCATCCCGAGGATCGGCGCCGAGGCGAGCGCGCCGCCGACCCCCTGCAGGAAGCGCGCGGCGACCAGCATCCCCTGGCTCTGCGCCAGTCCGCACAGCAGCGAGGCGAGCAGGAACAGCCCGAGGCCGGCGAGGAAGACGCGCTTGCGGCCGATCAGGTCGCCGAGGCGGCCGGCGAGCAGCAGCAGGCCGCCGAAGGCGATCAGGTAGCTGTTGACGACCCAGGCGAGGCCCGACTGCGAGAAGCCGAGATCAGCCTGGATCGACGCCTGCGCGACGGCGACGATCGTCGTGTCGAGCACGATCATCAGGAAGCCTGCGCAGAGGGTGAGGAGAGCCAGCCAGGAGCGCTTGGCCGCGCGCTGCGCGGCTTGCTTCGGCGGTGCGGGGACGGCGACAGGTTCGGTCATGAAGCGACCGTACCAGATCGTCCCGTACAAAACTATTTTCTTCGGAACTACTTTGCAGCGGTCGGCGCCCTGCGTGCGCGCCGTCTGACCGGCTGCTCGGTCGCGACCGGCTCGGCGAGGCGGCCGCCGACCAGCGCGGTGAGCGCGTCGAGGAAGGTCTCGCGATCGGTCGGCGGGAGGGTGGAGAGGACGTCCTCGTGGACCATGTGGATCAGGGCGTCGGCCTCGCGCAGCTTTCTGCGGCCGGCCGGCGTCAGCTCGATCACGCGCGCGCGCCGGTCGGTCGGCGACGGCTGCCGCTCCGCCAGCCCGGCCTGCTCCAGCTCGTCGACCGTGACGACCATCGTCGTCTTGTCGAGCCCGACCGCTCTGACGAGGTCGCTCTGCGTCCGCCCGCCGTCGGCGGCGGCGATCAGCACCTGATGGGTGCGCGTCGACAGCCCGATGCTCTCAAGCTGCGCCATCAGCTCGGTCGTCAGCGTGAAGCCCGCGCGCGACAAGGCCCAGCAGAGGTTGGCGCTCAGCGGCTCCGCGATCCGCGCCGCCGCAGCGGCCTCGGCGGTTGCTTTGGTAGCCATGATCCGATCGTAGCCGACCGTCTCGTACGGAACGATCTGTCAGACGCCGCATCTGGCCGCGCGGCGCCGCTCGCCCGTGCCGCGCCGCTCGCCGCACGCTGCCCACCCGCGTCACGGTCGGTGCTGCTTTCTCGTCGCGATGCGACGGCGAGCCAGCGGCGATCGACCGGCAGCCGGCGCGTCGGGCGGGGGAGGGCGGGTAGCGTGGCGGCGATGAGCGCGACGACCCTCCACGGCCTGCCGGCGGCCTACGCGGCCGGTCTGCACGAGCTGGCGCCGGGCGTCCACGCGTGGCTCCAGCCGAACGGCGCGTGGGGCGAGTCGAACGCCGGCCTCGTCGTCGGCGACGGCGCCTCGGCGCTGGTCGACACGCTGTGGGACCAGCGCCTGACGCGCGCGATGCTGGCGGCGATGTCGCCGCACACCGCGCAGTCGCCGATCGCGCTCGCAATCAACACCCACTCCGACGGCGACCACTGGTGGGGCAACGCCGAGCTGCCGGCGGCGGCCGAGATCGTCACGAGCGCGGCGAGCCTCGACGCGATGCGCCGCGAGGAGCCGCCACACGGCCTGGCGCGGATGCGCAGGCTGGCCGGGGCGCTGAGACGGATGCCCGGCCCGGCCGGCGCGATCGGACGCTACGTCGGCCCGATGCTCAGCCCGTTCGAGTTCGACGCCGTCACGCTCCGCCTCCCGAGCCGCAGCTTCGGCGGACGCGCGAGCGAGCAGGTCGGCGACCGCACGCTGGAGCTGTTCGAGGTCGGTCCCGCGCACACGGCCGGCGACCTCGTCGTCGACCTGCCGGGGACGGGCGTCGCCTTCGGCGCCGACATCCTCTTCTTCGGCGTCACCCCGGCGATGTGGGCGGGACCGGTGTCGAACTGGATCGCGGCCCTCGACCTGCTCGACGGCCTCGACGCCGACCGCTTCGTCCCCGGCCACGGCCCCGTCGGCGGTCGCGCCGAGATCGCCGCGCTGCGCGACTACTGGACGTGGCTGAACGAGGGCGTGAGACGCCACCGCGAGGCCGGCCGCAGCGCGATGCAGTCGGCCCGCGCGCTGATCCGCGAGCCGGCCTTCCGCCAGTTCCGCGACTGGGGCGAGGCCGAGCGGATCGTCATCAACGCGACGACGATCCACCGCCATCTCGCCGGCAAGGGCCCGGTCCCCGCGACCCCGCCCGCCCGCGCCCGCATGTTCGCCCACGTCGCCGCGATCAAGCGCGAGCTGGAGGCACTGCGATGAGACTCCGCCGCGTCGCCCTGCGCCGGCTCGCGCCCGGCGGCCCCGCACCCGTGCTCACCGTCGCGATCTGGGACGAGCCGCGCGGCCGCTGGCTGCCGCTCGCGCCCGCGCTGGCCGCGGCGGGCGAGGC
>JAEXXR010000319.1 GCA_023405705.1 Actinomycetes bacterium | reverse complement strand
GTGCGGGACCTCCGCCGCGTGCTCGTCTGGGCCCGCCGGCACGACGAGGCCGCCGCCTGCGCCGCCGAGCTGGCAGCCGAGACCGGTCTCGACGTCGTCCCGAGCGACTCGCTCCAAGCGGCCGTCGGCGCCGCGCGGATCGTCGTGACGACGACGCCGGCCCGCACGCCGCTCGTTCAGGCCGACTGGGTCAGACCGGGGACGCACGTCACCGCGGTCGGCTCCGACCTGCCCGGCAAGGTCGAGCTGGAGCCGGCGCTGCTCGCGCGCGCCCGCGTCTTCGCCGACCGGCTGGCGCAGTGCCGCACGCAGGGCGAGATCGCCGCAGCCGTCGCCGCCGGCGCGATCGCGATCGACGACGTCGCCGGAGAGCTGGGCGCCGTCGCCGCGGGCTTGAGCGCGGGGCGGACCACCGCGGAGCAGGTCACCGTCGCCGACCTGACCGGGGTCGGCGCGCTCGACGCGGCGATGGCTGCCGCGGTGCTCACGCGGGCGCTCGACGAGGACGCCGGCAGCCGGATCGATGCCTGAGCCGATCGCGCTGAGCCACGCGCGCGTCGCGCTCACGCTGCGTGACCCGCTCGTCATCTCCAAAGGCGTCGAGGAGCACGTCACCGTCGTGCACGTCACGCTGCGCTGGGGCGGCGCGGTCGGCCACGGAGAGGCGGCGCCGTACGAGGAGGACGGACAGACCGTCGCCGGCGTCGAGGCGTTCCTCGACCGCTTCGCTCCTTCGCTCGGCGACGACCCGTTCGCGATCGAGCTGATCGGTCGCCGACTCGCCGAGGCCCCCGGCGAGGGCGCCGCGAAGGCCGCGGTCGACGCGGCGCTGCACGACCTCGTCGGCACGCTGCTCGGGCAGCCGACATGGCGGCTGCTCGGCCTCGCGCCCGGCGGCCCGCCGACCAGCTACACGCTGTCGCTCGATGCGCCGGAGGCGATGGCGAACGCCGCGCGCGCCGTCGCTGACCGGCTGCCCGAGATCCGCGCGCTGAAGCTCAAGCTCGGCGGCCGCGACGGTCTCGACGCCGCGCGCGTCGAGGCGGTCGCCGCGGTCACCGACGCCGAGCTGTCGGTCGACGCGAACGAGGCGTGGACGTTCGACGAGGCGGTCGGACTGCTGCCCGCGCTGCAGCAGCACGGCGTGCGCTTCGTCGAGCAGCCACTCCCGTGCGGGAGCGCAGACGGACCGCGGCTGAAGCGGCACTCGCCGCTGCCGCTGTACGCCGACGAGGAGTTCCACGTGCTCGCCGACCTGCCCGCGATCGCCGAGCGCGCCCACGGCGTCAACGTCAAGCTCGCCAAGTGCGGCGGGATCCGCGAGGCGGTCCGGATCGCCCACGGCGCTCGCGCGCTCGGCCTCGGCGTGATGCTCGGCTGCATGGTCGAGTCCGGGCTTGGGATCTCCGCGGCCGTCCAGCTGAGCATGCTCGCCGACCACGTCGACCTCGACGCCAACCTGATGCTGGAGCGCGATCCGGCGCCGGGCCTGACGCTGCGCGACGGCGTCCAGACGGCGGCCGACGCACCTGGCCTCGGGGTCGCGCTGTGAACGCCGCAGCGCTCGGAGAGCGCCTGCGAGCGCTCGCGGTCGAGCACGACGTCCCCGGCGCGTCGTTGGCGGTCCTGCACGACGAGCGCGTGACCGCGGCCGCCCACGGACTGCTCAACGTCGAGACGGGCGTGGAGGCGACGACCGATTCGCTGTTCCAGATCGGCTCGGTCACCAAGCCGTACACGGCGACGGTCGCGATGCGGCTGGTGGAGCAGGGCCGGTTGTCGCTCGACCGTCCGCTGCGCGAGCTGCTGCCGGAGCTGCGGCTCGCCGACGAGCGGGTTGCGGCGACCGTCACGCTGCGCCACCTGTTGACGCACACGAGCGGGATCGCCGGCGACTTCTTCCCGGACACCGGCAGCGGCGACGACGCGCTCGAACGGTACGCCGAGCAGTGCGCCGACCTCGGTCAGGACCTGCCGATCGGCGTGACGATGTCCTACTCCAACAGCGGCTACGTGCTCGTCGGCCGCGCGATCGAGCGGGCGACCGGGCTCAGCTGGGACGCGGCGATGCGGGAGCTGCTGTTCGAGCCGCTCGGCCTGCGGCGGACCGTCACCCTCGCGGAGGAGGCGCTGCGCTTCCGCGTCGCCTGGGGGCACGAGACCGGCGGCGAGTCCGGACCGCGGCTCGTGCCGTCGTGGGGGCCGCCGCGAGCACTCGGTCCCGCCGGGCTGATCTGCGCGACGGCCGCCGACGTGATCGCGTTCGCGCGGCTGCAGCTCGACAGCGGCGTCGCGGCGTCGGGAGAGCGGCTGCTGAGTGACGCGACCGCAGCCGAGATGGTGCGGCCGCAGGTGACGGTCCCGGAGCCGTGGTCGACCGGCGACCACTGGGGGCTCGGCTGGTGGCTGCACGACTGGGACGGCGCGCGCCTGTTCGCGCACGACGGCAGCCTGCCGGGACAGCTCGCCTACCTGAAGGCCGTGCCGCAGGCCGGCGTCGCGATCGCCCTGCTGACCAACGGCGGCGACGGCGACGCGCTCGCCCGCGCGCTCAACCGCGAACTGCTGCGCGAGCTGTGCGGGATCGCGATGCCGTCGCCGCCCGCGGCCGCGGCCTCGCA
>JAEXXR010000172.1 GCA_023405705.1 Actinomycetes bacterium | reverse complement strand
ATGCTGCTGCGAGGGGACGGCTCGGCCGCGGCCGTGGTGCTTCGCGACGAGGGACGGCTTGCCGCGCCGCCCGTTCAGCCCAGCGGGTTCTCCCAGCGCAGCTCGCGGAAGCGGGCGAAGTCGGTGTCAGCCGAGCAGAGGGTGAGGCCGTGCTCGATCGCGAGGGCGGCGAGCAGCGTGTCGGGGACGAGGTTGCCGCGCACGTCGTAGGCCGCGATCAGCTCGCCGAGCAGTTGGGCGTGACCGGGGCCCGGATGGGGGACCCAGGCCGCCGGGGCGGCGAGCCAGTCGCTCACGCGCTCCCACGCCGACTTGGGGGAGAGCGGGCGCTCGTAGGCGCGCGGGTGCGTCGAGATCCGGACGAAGGCGCCGAGGCTCTGCCACGGCAGGCCGACGCGGCGTGCTCCGTTGAGCTGCTCGGTCAGCCACGCCTTCGCGGCCGCGTGCTGCGGCGCGCTGCTGTCGACGGCGTAGAGCAGCAGGTTGGCGTCGACCAGCATCAGGCCGCGGTGGGCCCGTCGAGCGTCTCGAGCGCGTCGGCGACGTTCGTGACGTCGATCCCGCGGCCGAGGTCATGAGATCGCTGTCTGAACGGTCTCGCCTGGCGCTGGACGGTGAGTCCGGCACGTGCCAGTTCGTTGACGGCTTCGCTGATCCCGACCCCGCGCTCACTGCGGAGGCGGTCGACGGCGGCGGCGACGTCGTCGGAGAGGTTGACGGTCGTGCGCATCGGCTCATTCTCGCACATCGCGATGCAGCTGCCTGCGCATCATGATGCGCGTACGCGCCGACCTCGCGCGCGGGATAGCGCACTCCCGGCGCGGGGCGTGCGCCATGCGCCCGCCGCCCGTCAACACGCGCGCTCGCGTGACAGACTCTCTTGTGCTTTCCATGACTTAGATGCTTCTTTGACACAGGAGAAACCCATGTCTGCCAACAGCTTCGGGGCGAGAGCCTCGCTGTCGGTCGGAGGTCGCGACTACGAGATCTTCCGGCTCGACGCGCTGCAGTCGAAGTACGACGTAGCCCGGCTCCCGTTCTCGCTGAAGATCCTGCTCGAGAACCTGCTGCGCAACGAGGACGGCGAGACGATCCGCGCGCAGGACATCGAAGCGCTGGCGACCTGGAACGCGAAGGACGAGCCGAGCAAGGAGATCGCCTTCACGCCGGCCCGCGTCGTGATGCAGGACTTCACCGGCGTCCCGGCTGTCGTCGACCTCGCCGCGATGCGCGACGCGATGAGCGCGATGGGCGGCGACCCGGCGAAGATCAACCCGCTCGTCCCGGCGGAGCTGGTGATCGACCACTCCGTCCAGGTCGACGAGTTCGGCACCAAGTACGCCTTCGAGCACAACGCCGACCGCGAGTTCGAGCGCAACGAGGAGCGCTACCAGTTCCTGCGCTGGGGCCAGGACGCCTTCGACGGCTTCGAGGTCGTCCCGCCGGAGACCGGCATCGTCCACCAGGTCAACCTCGAGTACCTCGCCCGCGGCGTCTTCGTCAACGACAAGACCGGGCAGGCCTACCCCGACACGCTCGTCGGCACCGACTCGCACACGACGATGGTCAACGGCCTCGGCGTGCTCGGCTGGGGCGTCGGCGGCATCGAGGCCGAGGCGGCGATGCTCGGCCAGCCGATGTCGATGCTGATCCCCCAGGTGATCGGCTTCAAGCTGACCGGCGACCTGCCCGAGGGCACGACCGCCACCGACCTCGTCCTCACCGTCACCGAGAAGCTGCGCGAGCGCGGCGTCGTCGGCCGCTTCGTCGAGTTCTTCGGCGCCGGCGTCTCGCAGCTCCCGCTCGCCGACCGCGCGACGATCGGCAACATGTCGCCGGAGTTCGGCTCGACCTGCGCGATCTTCCCGATCGACGAGGAGACGATCCGCTACCTGCGCTTCACCGGCCGCGACGAGCAGCAGGTCGCGCTCGTCGAGGCGTACGCGAGAGAGCAGGGCCTCTGGCACGACGAGAACGCCGAGGAGCCGACCTTCACCGAGGTGCTCGAGCTCGACCTCTCGACGGTCGTCCCCTCGATCGCCGGCCCCAAGCGCCCGCAGGACCGCATCGAGCTGTCCAACGCCCAGTCGGCCTTCCGCGAGGCGCTGAAGGGCTACCTGCCCGAGAGCGACGGCGAGGACGAGGCGCTGGAGGACACCTTCCCCGCCAGCGACCCGACGACCTCCCAGCAGCCGGAGAACGGCGACGCCCCCAGGCACGGCCACGACCACCCGCACGGCGCGCCGGCGACGGCCGCCACGGCCGTCAAGACCGGCGGCAAGTCGGTCCCGGTCACGCTCGCCGACGGCACCGAGACGACGCTCGACCACGGCCACGTCGTGATCGCCGCGATCACGAGCTGCACGAACACGTCGAACCCGTCCGTGATGCTCGGCGCCGGCCTGCTCGCGCGCAACGCCGTCGCGCGCGGCCTCAGACGCGCGCCGTGGGTCAAGACGTCGCTGGCGCCGGGCTCGAAGGTCGTCACCGAGTACTACGAGCGCGCCGGCCTCACCGGCGACCTCGAGGCACTCGGCTTCCACCTCGTCGGCTACGGCTGCACGACCTGCATCGGCAACTCCGGCCCGCTGCCGGAGGAGATCTCGAAGGCGATCAACGACAACGACCTGGCGGCGACGTCGGTCCTGTCGGGCAACCGCAACTTCGAGGGGCGCATCAACCCCGATGTGAGGATGAACTACCTCGCGTCGCCGCCGCTCGTCGTCGCCTACGCGATCGCCGGCTCGATGGACGTCGACCTGATCAACGACCCGCTCGGCCACGACCAGGACGGCAACCCGGTCTACCTCAGAGAGATCTGGCCCTCCGCCGCGGAGGTCGCGCAGACGATCGAGCAGGCCGTCCAGTCGGACATGTTCCGCAAGAGCTACGACGGCGTCTACGCCGGCGACGAGCGCTGGCGCGGGCTCGACGTCCCGACCGGCGACAAGTTCGCCTGGGACGACAGCTCGACCTACGTGCAGAACCCGCCGTACTTCGTCGACCTGCCGGCGACGCCGGCGCCGGTCACCGACGTCGAGGGCGCCCGCGTCCTGGCGCTGCTGGGCGACTCGGTCACGACCGACCACATCTCGCCCGCGGGCGCGATCAAGCCCGACTCGCCGGCCGGCCGCTACCTGCAGGAGCACGGCGTCGAGCGCAAGGACTTCAACTCCTACGGCGCGCGGCGCGGCAACCACGAGGTGATGATGCGCGGCACGTTCGCGAACATCCGCCTCAAGAACCAGCTCGGCGGCGACCTCCCCGAGGGCGGCAACACCTACTACCTCGGCGGCGGCGAGCGCGAGCCGATGGCGATCTACGACGCGGCGATGAAGTACGCCGAGACGCAGACGCCACTGGTCGTGATCGGCGGCAAGGAGTACGGCTCGGGCTCCTCGCGCGACTGGGCCGCGAAGGGCACCAACCTGCTCGGCGTGCGCGCCGTGATCGCCGAGAGCTTCGAGCGGATCCACCGCTCCAACCTCGTCGGCATGGGCGTCCTGCCGCTCCAGTTCAAGGACGGCGAGTCGGCCGCGTCGCTGGGCCTGACCGGCTTCGAGACCTTCACGATCGCCGGCGTCGCCGGCGGCGACGCGGTCCCGCGCGAGGTCACGGTGAAGGCCGACGACAAGGAGTTCACCGTCACGGTCCGGATCGACACGCCCAAGGAGCAGCGCTACTACCGCAACGGCGGCATCCTCCAGTACGTGCTGCGGGAGCTGCTCGCCGCCGGCTGAGCGTTAACGCGCAGTTAGCGCGCGACGTCGCGTGACCGGTCAAGATCCCCCGATGATCAGAGGGGACCGGGCACGCGGCGTCGCCGCTCTCACGGTGACGGCGGCGCTGCTGCTCGTCACGACACTGGCGACCGGCGCGCAGGCGCGCGCCGCCGCCTTCAGACGGTGTGACGCGAGCAGGGGCGCACAGTCGGTCCGCTGCGGCCGCGTCGTCGTCCCGCTCGAC
>JAEXXR010000106.1 GCA_023405705.1 Actinomycetes bacterium | reverse complement strand
ACCTCGGCCCGAGCGACGGCGTCCACGTCGACCCGCAGAACCGCCGCATCCGCTTCGGCCCGGGCGCCCGCAACCGCGACCTGCTGGTCGAGGCGGAGCCGCACGGCCTCGCGCCGGTGACCGGCGTCGTCGGCCACGTCGGCGCCGCCGGCCTGACGCTCGGGGGCGGGATCGGCTGGCTGAGCCCGCGCCACGGCTTCGCCTCCGACAACGTCGTCTCGCTCGACCTGATCACGGTCGACGGTGAGCGCCTGCACGTCTCGGCAGACCACGAGCCGGAGCTGTTCTGGGCGATGCGCGGCGCCGGCGCCAACTTCGGCGTCGTCACCTCCTTCGAGGTCCAGGCCCACCCGGTCCCGCGGACCGTGCTCGGCGGCGACCTCGTCTACGCCGGCGAGAAGGGCCCGGACGTGCTGCGCCGGCTGCGCGACCTCGCGCCGACCTGCTCGACCGACCTCTACTTCTTCGCCCTCTACGGCCTCGCCGAGCCGGCGCCGGGCATCCCCGCGCACCTGCACGGCAGACTGGTCCTGACCGTCTTCGCCGCCCATCTGGGCACACGCGAGCAGGCCGAGCAGGAGCTGCGCGAGCTGCGCACCGACGCCCGGCCCGACGCCGACCTGATCACCGAGACGGGCTACGTCGACCTCCACCTCGACCAGGACGAGATCTACCCGGAGATCCGCCAGTACTGGGCGGCCGAGCACGTCCCGCTGAGCGACGCCGTCATCGACGCGATCCACGACGTCGCGCTGGCGATCGAGGACCACAGCGTGATCGACCTCTACCCGTGGTCCGGCGCGATGTGCACAGAGCGCCCCGACGACGGCGCCTTCGCCTGCCGCGACACCGGCTGGGACGTCGCGACGCTCGCGCAGTGGACCGACCCGGCCGAGGACGACGCCCAGCTCGCCTGGGCCGAGCGGATCTCGACGCAGCTGCGCGCGACCGGCGAGGTCGCTGCCGGCGTCTACCCGAACATGGTCAGCCGCCTCGGCACCGCGCGGCTGCAGGAGTACTTCGGCCCGGAGCGGTGGGCCCGCCTGGAGGCGCTGAAGCGGCGCCTGGACCCGGCCAACCGCCTCCACCGCAACGCCAACGTGCCGCCGCCGCCCGCGGCCGCCTGAGCCCTTCTCGACGCCCCCCCCACACAGCGAGAACCCGGAACCGTGAACAGCAACGACCCGATCGAGTTCAGCATCTTCCTGAGCCGCATGCGCAACGTGGTCGACGAGATGTCGGTCACGCTCAGCCGCGCCGCGATGACGCCGATCATCGCGCTCGCGCACGACTTCTCCTGCTGCATCTACGACGTGCAGGCGCGCCAGGTCGCCGTCCACGACGCGCTGCCGATCCAGACCAGCTCGATGGACCTGCTGATCGAGGAGACCGCCGGCGCCTTCCGCGGCGACATCGCCCCCGGCGATGTGATGCTCTGCAACGACCCGTACCGCGGCAACACGCACGTCGGCGACCTCGTCGTGCTCGCGCCGGTCTTCGTCGACGGCCGCCACCTCTTCTGGTCGTGCGCCCGCGCCCACCAGCTCGACATCGGCGCGCCGCTGCCGACGACGACGACGCCGTGGGCGGCGAACGTCTGGCAGGAGGGCCTCGCCGTCCCGCCGCTGAAGATCTACGCCGCCGGCAGACGCCGCGACGACGTGCTCGACCTCTACCTGCGCAACCTGCGCTGGCGCGACCTGCTCGAAGGCGACCTGATGGCCCAGCTCGGCGCCGTCTGGACCGGCGGGCGGCGGCTGGAGCAGCTCGCCGCCGACCTCGGCGCCGAGCGGATGCTCGAGCACGTCGAGCGCGCGATCGCCTACGGCCGCCGCCGCACCGCCGCCGAGATCGCGTCGATGCCCGACGGCCGCTACGAGGCCGAGGGCTGGATGGACGCCGACGGCGCCGGCCGCGTCAATGTGACGGTGAAGGCCGCGGTCGAGATCGACGGCGAGGCGGTCCGCGTCGACTTCGCCGGCACCGACGGCCAGTCGGCGAGCGGCTTCAACGGCAGCCGCGCCGTCGTCGAGGCGGCCGGCCGGATCCCGCTGCTGATGGCGATCGACCCCGACATCCCGCACAACCAGGGCTGCCTCGACGCGGTCACCGTCGTGGCGGAGCGGGGGAGCCTCGCGCAGGCCTCCTACCCGGCCTCGACCGGCGGCGCGACGACCTGGCCCGGCGACGTGCTGCAGGACGTCGTCTGGCGCGCGCTCGTGCAGGCGGTCCCGGAGCGGGTGCGGGCCGGCACGGCGCGCTGGAACAACGCCCCGGAGCTGTACGGCGCCGGCGGCGAGGACGCCGAGCCGTGGGGCCTCGTGCTGCTCAACGGCGGCGGCGGGGGCGGCGCGGCCGCCGGTACCGACGGCTGGCCGCTGATCACCTCCCCGGCGGCCGAGGGCGGGCTGAAGGTCGCCTCGGTCGAGGAGACCGAGCTGCTCCATCCCCTGGTCGTCCTGGAATGGGAGGTCGAGCCGGACTCGATGGGCGCCGGCGAGTGGAACGGCGGGCCGGGCATCCGCCTGACGATCCGCCCGACCGACGGAGCGATCGACCTCTTCAACCCCTCCGACGGCCTCGACAACCCGCCGCACGGCGTGCTCGGCGGGACCGCCGGCGCGCAGGGCGGCTCGTTCGTCACCGAGCCCGACGGAACCCGCACCTTCTACGCCTCCGTCTACATGGCGAAGCTGCTGCCGTCGCAGGCGTGGACGGCGCTCTCCTCCGGCGGTGGCGGCTACGGCGACCCGCTGCGACGCGACCCGGCGCTGGTCGCCGCGGAGGTCCGCGACGGGCTCGTCAGCCGCGAGCGCGCCGAGGCCGTGCACGGCGTGGTCCTGACCGCAGCCGGCGCGCTCGACGCCGCCGCCACGGCCGAGCGTCGCGCCGTTCTGGCGTCCGCCCGCCCTGCCGGCTGGGACGCCGTCGTCCCCGCGAGCGCGGCGACCGAGACGTGGGCCGACCGCATGGCGGCGCCCGAGGACCGGGTCGTGCGCGACGGCGCCACCGTCGAGACCCTGCTGGCCTGAACCACCCCTCCTTCTTCACTCGATCGGGAAAACGAACCAATGGCATTGCGCATCGGCGTCGACATCGGCGGCACCTTCACCGACCTCACCGTCGTCGACGACGGCGGCCGCACGCTGCTCGTGTGGAAGGAGGACACGACCCACGGCCGCTACGCGGAGGCGATCAGAACCGGCCTGCGCGCGATCGCGGCCGAGCTGGGCCGCTCGCTGCGGGAGCTGCTGGAGGAGGTCGGCGTCTTCGTCCACGGCTCGACGATCGCGACGAACATGCTGATCGAGCGCAACGGGCCGCAGATCGGCCTCGTCGCGACCGAGGGGTTCCGCGACGTCCTCTACTTCCGCGACGCCTTCAAGGCCGACCGCTACAACATCCACCTGCAGCGGCCGGCGCCGGTCGTCGACCGCCACCTGCGGCTCGGCGTGCGCGAGCGCGTGCTGCGCGACGGCACGGTCGAGACCGCCCTGGACGAGGGGACCGTCCGCGCCGCGGGCGCGGCGCTGCGCGAGGCGGAGGTCGAGGCGGTCGCCGTCTCGCTGCTGTGGGCGCACGTCAACCCCGCGCACGAGCGGCGCGTGAAGACGCTGCTGGAGGAGGAACTGCCGGCCGTCCCGATCCTGCTCTCCAGCGACGTGCTGCCCGAGCACGGCGAGTGGGTCCGCACCTCCGCGACCGCGCTGTCGGCCTACGTCTTCCCGGCGACCGCGACCTACCTGCGCGAGCTGGAGCAGTGGCTGGCCGCGGAGGGCCTCGCCTCCGACCTGCTCGTGATGCAGATCAACGGCGGCTGCGCCGACGTCGAGCAGTGCCTGAAGGTGCCGGTCGCGCTGACCCACTCCGGCCCGGCCGCGGCGCCGGTCGCGGCCCGCCACACGGCCCGCCGCGTCGCCCAGTCGCTCGCCCGCGAGGTGATCACGATCGACATGGGCGGGACCTCCTTCGACGTGACGCTGATGCAGCGCGGCCGCGTGCCGCTGGCGCGCGGGCTGGAGATCGACCACCAGCCGATCGGCGTCCCCGGCGTCGACCTCCACTCGATCGGCTCCG
Organism: Actinomycetes bacterium; assembly: GCA_023405705.1. The sequence goes on along the minus strand of JAEXXR010000106.1, from coordinate 3,067 downwards.
GCGGCGGCTCGCTGGCATGGGTCGACTCGGGCGGCGCGCTGCGTGTCGGCCCCGACTCGGCCGGCTCGACGCCCGGCCCGGCCGCCTACGGCAACGGCGGCGTCCACCCGACGGTGACCGACGCCAACCTCGTGCTCGGCTACCTGCCCGAGGCGCTGCTCGGCGGCCGCAAGGCGCTGTCGCGCCGGCTGTCGGAGGAGGCCCTCCAGCGCGACGTCGCCGAGCCGCTCGGCCTGTCGGTGACGCAGGCCGCCTTCGGCGTGCTGCGCGTCGTCGAGGAGGACATGGCCGGCGCGATGCGCGCCGTCTCGGTCGAGCGCGGGATCGACCCGCGCGGCTTCCTGCTCGTCGCCGGCGGCGGCGCCGGGCCGCTGCACGCGGCCCGCCTCGCCCGTCACCTGGAGATGCGCCAGGTGCTGCTGCCGGCCGAGGCCGGCGGGCTCTCCTCGTTCGGCATGACGGTCACCGACGTCCGCCACGACTACTCGTTCGCGCTCCACACGACGACCGGCGGCTTCCTGCGCGCGGACGTGGAGGCCGGCTACGCCGAGCTGGTCGAGCGTGCGCGGGCCGACCTGCTCGCGAGCGGCCTCGACCCGGAGGCGACCCGCTTCGAGCGCTCGGTCGACGCCCGCTACGAGGGCCAGGTCCACACCCTGATGACGGCCGTCCCCGACACCGACCTGGAGGAGCGCGCGCTCGCGACGCTGCGGTCGAGCTTCGACGCCGCCCACGCCGCGCGCTTCTCCTACGACATGCGGGACCGCCCGGTCGAGTTCCTGCAGTGGCGGATGTCGGCGATCACGCCCCGCCGCACCGACGTGGCGGAGACCTTCGGCGACCTGGCGGCGGCCGACGCCGAGCCGGCCCGCCGCGGCTTCCGCGAGGCGATCTTCGACCTCGGCGACGGCGCGGTGCAGACGCCGGTCTTCGACGCCGCCGCCCTGCCGGCCGGCGCGATCGTCGCCGGTCCCGCCATCCTCGACAGCGAGACCTCGACGATCATCGTCCCGCCCGGCGACTCGCTGCGGGCGGACGGGAACGGGAACTTCCTGCTGACGGTGGGATGAGCGCGGGCGCTACCCGAGCGCGTGGACCGGCAGCTGGTCGTGCCCGGCCGCGGCGCCCTCCGGCTCACGCTCGACCAGCAGCGCGGTGATGCCGGCGGCGGCGACGAGCACGCCCGCGAAGACGAGGAAGGCGGCGCCGAAGCCGTGGGTGAGCGCGGCGTCGGCGGTCGCGGCCGGGTGGGCCGCGGCCCAGTCGCCGCTGAAGGTCGTCGAGATCGTCGTCGCCAGCGCGACGCCGATCGCCCCGCCGATCTGCTGGCTGGTGTTGATCAGGCCCGACGCGACGCCCGCGTCGGAGCCGGAGACGCCGCGCTGCGCGCCGATCTGGCCGGGCACGAACACGAGCGCCGAGCCGAAGCCCATCGCGACGAGACCGGGGAAGAGGTCGGTCAGGTAGCTGCCGTCGAGCGGCATCCGGGCCATCCAGGCGACGCCCGCGGCCATGATCAGGAAGCCGACCGGCATCAGCGGCCGGACGCCGACGCGGCCGACGAGGCTCTGGACCGGCCCGGCGACGAGCAGGATCGTCGCGGTGACGGCGAGGAAGGCGGCGCCGGTCTGCAGCGGCGAGTAGTGCAGCACCTGCTGCATGTAGAGCGTTCCGAGCAGGAAGACGACGAACGCCGAGCCGGAGGCGAGCACCATCGCGACGTTGGAGCCCGACAGCGTCCGCAGGCGGAACAGCCGCAGCGGCAGCAGCGGCGCCTGCGAGCGTGCCTCGATCGCGACGAAGGCGCCGAGCAGCGCGACCGCGCCGCCCAGCAGCGCACCGGTCGTCGCCGTGCCGAAGCCGTGCTCGGCGGCGTGGGTGAGGCCGTAGACCAGCAGGCCGAGGCCGCCGACGCTGGTGAGCGCGCCGGCAACGTCGAAGCTGCGCGCCGCACCGTCCGCGCGGCTCTCGCGCACCACCAGCGGGGCCAGCGCGATCGCGCCGACGCCGAGCGGGACGTTGATGAAGAAGATCCAGCGCCAGTCGAGCTCGGTCAGCACGCCGCCGAGCAGGAGGCCGGCCGCGCCGCCGCTGCCGACGGCCGCGCCCCAGATGCCGAGCGCGAGGTTGCGCTCGCGCGTGTCGGTGAAGGTGCTGACGAGCAGCGAGAGGGCCGCCGGGGTCAGCAGCGCCGCGCCGACGCCCTGGAGCGCGCGGAAGCCGACGAGCGAGAGGTCGTCCCATGCGAGCCCGTTGAGCAGCGACGCGACGGTGAAGACGGAGACGCCGGCGACGAACATCCTGCGCCGGCCGAGGTTGTCGGCGAGCCGCCCGCCGAGCAGCAGCAGGCCGCCGAACGTGATCGCGTAGGCGGTGATCACCCAGTGGAGGCTCTCGCCGGAGAAGCCGAGCGCCGTCTGCAGCGACGGCAGCGCGACGTTGACGATCGCGCCGTCGAGGATGACGATGAACTGCGCCATCACCAGCACGGCGAGGCCGAGCCAGCGGCGTCGATCGTGCGGTGGCGAGTCCGAGGAGGCTGAGTCTGAGGCGGTCATCGGAGCGTGTCCTTCCGGTCGTGGGGGAGGCGCCGTGGGCGCCTCCGTTTCGATGGAGGACAGGCTCCGCCCGCAGTTGGTGAGCGGGCGTCGTCCGGAGTTGGTGATTCGGGCGCGGCTCAGCGGCCGGCGCCGGGCGCCAGCAGGCCCAGCTCGCGCCCGCGCGCGACGGCCGCGCCGCGCTGGTGGACGCCGAGCTTGGCGTAGATGTGGCGCATGTGGGTGCGGACCGTGTTGACCGAGACGAACAGCTCGGCGGCGATCTCGGGCGCCTTCAGATTCGTCGGCAGGTAGCGCAGGACGCGCAGCTCGCTGCCGCTCAGCGGCTCCTCCAGCGGCTCGACCTCGCCCGGACCCGGCGCCGGCGTGCGGCCGGCCATCACCGTCAGGAGCTCGGCGATCAGCGCCGCGTGGGCGCTGCCGCGGCGCCGGTGCGCCTCGAGCTGCTCCGGCGTGGACAGCAGCAGGAACGGCAGCAGCAGGCCGTCCGGCTCGGCGAGGTCGAGCGC
>JAEXXR010000096.1 GCA_023405705.1 Actinomycetes bacterium | reverse complement strand
CGCCGATGCGCCGCAGCGCCTCGCCGAGGTTGGTCGCGCCGCAGACGAACGGGACCTTGAAGCCCCACTTGTCGATGTGGTTGGCCTCGTCGGCCGGGGTCAGGACCTCGGACTCGTCGATGTAGTCAATCTCCAGCGACTCCAGCACCTGCGCCTCGGCGAAGTGGCCGATCCGCGCCTTCGCCATCACGGGGATCGTGACGGCCTCCTGGATGCCCTTGATCATCTCGGGATCGGACATGCGCGCGACGCCGCCGTCGCGTCGGATGTCGGCCGGGACCCGCTCGAGCGCCATGGCGGCGCAGGCGCCCGCGGCCTCGGCGATTCTCGCCTGCTCGGGGGTGACCACGTCCATGATCACGCCGCCCTTGAGCATCTCGGCGAGACCGGCCTTGACAGTGAAAGTTGCTTCGTCACGCATCAGACGCTTCCCCCCGCTCGCGGGTGCGCCGCGATCCGCGGCGGTGTCCAGCCGTGCAGCAGGTGCGCCGACACGCTCAGGACCTCCAAACCGACGCGCCCGCCCGGCACCTCGGTGCAGACGCACGCCGATGTCGCCACGAGCAGGTCGATCTCCGCGAACAGCTCGACGTGCGCGCCGGGCCGGGAGGGAGAGACCCTGGCGAGGCAGCCGCCCTCGCTGTCGAGCGCACTCAGGCGGAAGAGGCCGATCGGATCGTGCACGTCGAGCTCCGTCAGTCCCCACGCGCGCACGGCGCGGGCGAGTTTCGCGTGGCAGAAACCGGACGGTGCCGAGCGCGCCGCCGCGACGAACGGATCGCAGCACGTGCCGAGCAGATCGTGCCCGGCGGCCTCGTCGACGGCGAGTCCGTGGCACGCGCTGTCGGAGACGATCGTCGCGAGCGGGCGCAGGAACGGGAGCACCGACCAGAGGCGGTCGCCGACCGTCGGGCGCACACCGTCGAACTGCCGGGTGCGTGCGGCCCAGAAGCGCTCGCGCAGATCGCGCAGGTTCCAGAGGTTGATGTCGAGCGACTGAGGGCCGTCGAGGAGCGAGACGCGCAGGACGTGGCCGCGCGGCACCTCGACGGCCGTCGCGTCGCCCGGCGCAAGCTCGCGCTCCTCGACGCGCGTGCGCGAGTCGCGGGTGACGCCGATCGGCCCGTACAGCAGCGGGTCGGCGACGAGTGCGTTCGCCTCGCAGGCGATCGCTGAAGGAGGGCTGGCATGCAGCACGGTCTTGCTCACCTCACGGATAGATGGCGCGCAGTCGCGACGCCTCGGCGACGCGCGCGACGGCGACGGAGAGGGCGGCGGTGCGCCAGTCGATCCCGGAAGCTTCGGCGCGGTCGCCGACCTTCGTCAGCGCCATGCGCATCTGCACCCGCAGCCGCGACTGGATCTCGGCAGCGTCCCAGACGTACTTCTGATGGCTCTGGACCCACTCGAAGTAGCTGACGGTCACGCCGCCGGCGTTGGCCAGGATGTCGGGGACGATCGCGATCCCGCGGTCGGCGAGAATCGCCTCGGCCTCCGGCGTGCAGGGACCGTTGGCGGCCTCGACGATCAAGTCGCAGCGCAGCTCCTCGGCGTTGTCCGCGGTGATCTGACACTCCAGGGCCGCCGGGACGAGCACGTCGCACGGCACTTCCAGCACCTCCATGCGATCGATCGGCTCGCCGCCGGGGAAGCCCTCCAGCAGCGGATGGTCGCGCTTCCAGCGGCGCAGTGCCGGGACGTCGAGGCCGTCCTCGTGCATCACGCCTCCGCCGACGTCGCTGACGGCGACGACGCGCAGGCCCATCGCGTGCAGCTCCGAGGCCACGACGGCGCCGACGTTGCCGAATCCCTGCACCGCGACGCGCTGCCCGGCGATCGGTCGGCCGAGCCGCTCCAGCGCGCCCTCGATGGCGTAGACGACGCCGAGGCCGGTGGCGGAGGCACGGGCCTCGGTCCCGCCGAGCACTGCCGGCTTGCCGGTCACGACCGCCGGCACCGAGTAGCCGGCGGCCTGCGAGTAGGTGTCGTAGAACCAGGCCATCTCGCGCTCGCCGGTGCCCATGTCGGGCGCGGGGATGTCCTGGTCGGGCCCGACGATCGGCAGCAGCTCGGCCGCGTAGCGGCGGGTGATGCGCTCCAGCTCGTGCGCGGAGAGACGATGCGGGTCGCAGCGCACCCCGCCCTTGGCCCCGCCGTAGGGCAGGCCCAGCAGCGCGCACTTCCACGTCATGAACATCGCGAGCGCGGCGCACTCGCCGAGCGTCACCTCCGGCGCGAAGCGCATCCCGCCCTTCGTCGGGCCCATCGTCAGCGTGTGCTGCACGCGGTAGCCGGTGACCGACTCGACGCGTCCGTCGTCCATCCGCACGGGGAAGTGGACGATCAGCGCGCGCCGTGGGTCGACGAGCCGCGTGCGCGCCTCGTCGTCGAGCGCGAGCGCGTCCGCGGCGCGCGTGAACTGGCTGCGCGCGACCGCGTAGAGCGGCGACTCCCACTCTGCCTCCACCGGCGCGAGCTGTATGTCGGGGGCCATCGTCAGTCCGCGGAAGGGAAGTGCATCGCGGTACCGGCGCCGAGCGCGTCGGAGCCGGCCGGCCAGCGGGCCGAGACGACCTTCGCCCGCGTGTAGAAGCGCACGCCTTCGGGGCCGTGGATGTGCGACTCGCCGAACAGCGACGCCTTCCAGCCCCCGAAGGAGTGGAACGCCATCGGCACCGGGATCGGCACGTTGACGCCGATCATCCCGACCGTCACGCGTCGCTGGAACTCGCGCGCGGCACCTCCGCTGCCGGTGAAGAGAGCGGTCCCGTTGGCGTACGGGTTCGCGTTGACGAGCTCGATCGCCGTCGCCAGGTCAGGAACGCGCACGACCGCCAGCAGCGGCCCGAAGACCTCGTCGCGATAGACCTCCATCGAGGCGTCGACGCGATCCAGCAGCGTCGGTCCGATGAAGAAGCCGTCGCCCTCACGCGCCAGCTCGCGACCGTCGAGCACCACTTCCGCACCCGTCTCGGCGCCCCGCTCGACGTAGCCGGCGATCCGCTCGCGTGCCTGCGCGGTGATCACCGGACCCATCTCCGACGCGGGCTCGCGGCCCGGGCCGACGACGATCTCGCTCGCCTTGCGCCGCAGCGACGAGACGAGCGCGTCGGCGCAGTCGCCGACAGCGACTGCGACCGAGACGGCCATGCAACGCTGCCCGGCGGAGCCGTAGGCGGCACCGATCAGCTGGCGCGCCGCGAAGTCGACGTCGGCGTCGGGCAGGACGACGGCGTGGTTCTTGGCCCCGCCCAGTGCCTGCACCCGCTTCCCGTTCGCGCTGGCGCGAGCATGCACCGCGCGCGCGATCGGCGTCGAGCCGACGAACGAGACGGCCGCGACGCCGGGATGATCCAGCAGCGCCTCAGCCGTCGCGGCGTCGCCGTGCACGACGTTGAAGACGCCGTCGGGCAGACCGGCCTCGGCGTACAGCTCCGCGATCCGGTCCGACGCGGACGGATCGCGCTCGGAGGGCTTGAGCACGAACGTGTTGCCCGTGGCGATCGCCAGCGGATGCATCCACATCGGGACCATCACGGGGAAGTTGAAGGGCGTGATGCCGGCGCAGACGCCGAGCGGCTGACGGAACGAGAACGAGTCGATCCCGGTCGAGACCTGGTCGGAGTACTCGCCCTTCGACAGCTGGGCGATCCCGCACGCGAAGTCGACCACGTCGAGCCCGCGCCGCACCTCCCCGCGCGCGTCATCGAGCACCTTGCCGTGCTCGGCGACGACGATCTCGGCCAGCTCGTCGACGTGCTGCTCGACGAGCGCGCGGAACGCGAACATGATGCTCGCACGGCGCGCGACGGAGGTCTGGCTCCAGCGCGTGAACGCGGCCTGCGCGACGGCGACCGCGGCGTCGACGTCTGCCGGCTCGGCGAGCCGCACCCGGGCCGTCTCGGCGCCGGTCGCGGGGTCGAAGATGGGCGCGGTCCGCGCCGAGACGCCGGCGGTCGGCGCTCCGCCGACCCGATGCTCGAGCGTTGGCAGCTGCGTTGTCGTCATCTCGTCATCGCTTTCGTGGCCGTCAGATAGGTCCGCTGGTCGTCTTTGGCGCGCTCGTAGGCGGCGCGAGCCGCACGCGCCGGCTCGCCGGCGGCGACGGCGGCGACGGGGACGTCCCACCACGCCTCCGAGCTTGGGGCGCGTACGCCCGGATCGGTCGTGACGCAGACGACCGTCGTGACAGTCGCACGGCGCGCCGCGCGCAGCGCCTGCTCGAGCTCGGCGATCGTCGTCACGCGCACGACGTCGGCGCCCAGTCCGGCCGCCGTGGCGCCGAGGTCGAACCTCAGCGCCTCGCCGGTGAGCAGGCCCGTGCGCTCGTCCCGCGACCGGTAGGCAGTCCCCAGCCGCTCGCCGCCGACCGCCTCCGAGAGCGCGCCGATCGACGCGAAGCCGCCATTGTCGACGAGCACGATCGTCAGTTTGACGCGCTCCTGCACGGCCGTCGCGATCTCCTGCGCCATCATCAGATACGACGCGTCGCCGACGAGCACGATCACCTCGCGTGTCGGATCGGCGAGCTTGACGCCGAGGCCGCCAGCGATCTCGTACCCCATGCACGAGTAGCCGTACTCGACGTGGTAGCCCTTCGGATCGCGTGTGCGCCACAGCTTGTGCAGGTCGCCCGGCAGGCTGCCGGCGGCGCAGACGATCACGTCGCGCGGCTCGCCGACGCGCTCCAGTGCGCCGATCACGGCGGTCTGCACCAGCGGCTCGCCGTCCGCGACCGTCGCGTCGAACGCGCGCTGCACCGTCGCCTCCCAGGCGTCCGCGAGCGTGCGCGCCCGCGCAGTGTGCGCGGGATCGGCCGACCAGCCAGCCAGCGCTTCGTCGAGCGCCTCCAGCGCGGCACGCGCGTCGGCGACGAGCGCGAGGCCGGCGTGCTTGACCGCATCGAAGGCCGCGACGTTGAGGTTGACGAAGCGCACGTCAGGGTGCGCGAAGACGGTGCGCGAGGCGGTCGTGAAGTCCGTCCAGCGCGTCCCGATCCCGAGCACGACGTCGGCATCGGCCGCGAGCGCGTTGGCGGCGGTCGTGCCGGTCGCGCCGATCGCGCCGACGGCGCAGGGGTCGTCGAAATCCAGTGCGCCCTTGCCCGCCTGCGTCTCCGCGACGGGAATCCCGGTGCGCCGCACGAACGCGCGCAGGACGTCCGTCGCCTCCGAGTAGATCGTGCCGCCGCCTGCGACGATCAACGGTCGCCGAGCGCCGCGCAGGAGCGCCGCCGCGGCCGCCACGACCGACGGCTCGGGCCGCGGCCGGGCGACGTGCCAGACGCGCCGCTCGAACAGCTCGGCCGGCCAGTCCCATGCCTCGGCTTGGACGTCCTGCGGCAACGCCAGCGTGACGGCGCCGGACTCGCTCGGATCGGTCAGGACGCGCATCGCGCCAAGCAGGCTCGACGGCAGCTGCTCGGGCCGGTTGACGCGATCCCACCAGCGCGAGACCGGACGCAGGCAGTCGTTGACGGAGAGGTCGAGCGACCGCGGATCCTCCAGCTCCTGCAGCACCGGATTGGCAACGCGGGTGGCGAAGACGTCGCCGGGCAGCAGCAGGACCGGCAGGCGGTTGATCGTCGCCAGCGCCGCTCCCGTGACGAGGTTCGTCGCACCAGGTCCGGTCGAGGTCGTGCAGGCGAAGGTCGCCAGACGGTTGCGCGCCCGCGCGTAGCCGGCGGCGGTGTGCACCATCGCCTGCTCGTTGCGCGGCAAGACGTACGGCATGCCCTCCTCGCCCGCCGGCTGACTCTCCAGCAGCGCCTGTCCGATGCCGGCGACGTTGCCGTGGCCGAAGATGCCGAAGCAGCCCGGGATCAGCCGCTGCTCGACGCCGTCGCGCTCGCTGTACTGCGCCGCGAGGAAGCGCACGAGCGCCTGTGCGACGGTCAGCCGCACGGTCACGTCGTCACCTCCGCGCACGTCAGCGGCAGGCGCGGATCGAGCGGCTGCTCGGCCCACGTGTCGCGGATCCACGCGTGCGCAGGGTCGTCGGTGAACTGCCAGCTGCGCTGCTCGCCCGGTCCCGCCATCACGTTGAGGTAGTAGAGGTCGTAGCCTGGCACGGCGATCGACGGGCCGTGATAGCCGTGCGGCAACAGCAGGGCCTCGCCGCTGCGCACCTCCCGGCAGACGTCGATCTCGCGCCCGGGGTCAGAGCTGTAGAAGCGCTGGTAGGCGAAGCCAGGACCGGCCGGGCCGTCGGCGACCTCGAAGTAGTAGATCTCCTCCAGCACGACCTCCTCCCCCGGCCGCTGCGCGTCGTGCTTGTGCGGCGGATACGAGGAGGTGTTGCCACCCGGTGTGAGCACCTCGACGGCGATCAGACGATCGGCCTCGAACGACTCCGGCGTGCAGAGGTTGTTGACCTGCCGGCTCGCGGCGCCCGCGCCGCGCAGCTCGACCGCGACGTCGACCGCCGCCACGT
>JAEXXR010000080.1 GCA_023405705.1 Actinomycetes bacterium | reverse complement strand
CCGCTCGACGTGCTGATCAACAACGCGGGGATCATGCACGTCGGCTCCTTCGTCGAGGAGAGCGACGAGATCGCCGCGCGCCAGATCGACATCAACCTGCACGGCGTGATCACCGGCTCCAAGCTGGCGCTGGAGCGGTTCCTGCCGCGGCGCACCGGCCACCTCGTCAACGTCGCCTCGACCGCCGGCAAGGCCGGCGTCCCCGGCGGCGCGACCTACTCTGCGACCAAGCACGCGGTCGTCGGGCTGACCGAGGCGATCCGCGGCGAGGTCCGCGGCAGCGGCGTCGAGACGAGCATCGTGATGCCGGTCCCGGTCAACACGCAGCTCGCCGCCGGCCTGCAGAGAGGCCGCGGGATCGGACTGGTCGAGCCGGAGGACGTCGCGAACGAGATCGTCGACGCCCTCGAGCGTCCGCGCCAGGACGTCTTCGTCCCGCGCTCGATCGGCCGCATCACGAAGGTCGGCGCGATGATGCCTCGCGCGGTCTACGAGGCCGTCGGGCGGCTGATGCAGACCGACAGAGTGCTCGGCGGCGCCGACGCCTCCGCGCGCGCCACCTACGAGCGCACCGCCGTCAGAGGTCCGGCCCAGCTCGCCGCCGCTCCCGAGGGGATCGCCGAGCCTGCGCCGCCCGCCGACGAGCAGCTCGCGAGCGAGAAGGCGGCCGAGAGCTGAGCACGGCGGCGGCCGGCAGCGGCCGCCGCGCAGCCCGGGAACGACGAAGACCCCGCTGTGCGGGGTCTTCGTGCTTCAGGTGGGCCGTGAAGGAATCGAACCTTCAACCTTGGGATTAAGAGTCCCCTGCTCTGCCAATTGAGCTAACGGCCCTCGGTGCGCGCTCCGGGAGCGCGCGTGGACAGAGGATTCTAGATGGTCGCGCGCCGCGATGCGTGGCGGGCGGCGACGGGAAGGCGGCGCGCCGGCGCCGCCTCGCTCATCTGGTGGTCGACGTTCTCAGCGCGCCGGAGTCGATCGCTTCCTGGATCGCCTGTCTCTGGATCTCCTGGTTGATTCTGTCCAGCTGTCTTCTGAGCGTTCTCCGCTGCGCTTCGGGCGCCAGTCTGATCGCCTCGGCCGCGGCGAGGTCGCCCTTGCGCTGCTGACCGGCGAGCCACGCGTACGACGCGAGGTTGGAGAAGGCCGCCGAGGAGGGGTCCTCCTCCGTCACGATCTCGAGCGCCCTGGCCGCCTCTGCCGGCTGGTTGAGGCCGGTCTCGCCGAACGCGATCGCCATCAGGCGCGCGACGTTGGCGTCCAGTCTCGGCGGGTTCAGCGCGAGGTATCTGTCCCACGCCGCGGCCGCGGAGCGCAGCTGCTCCTGACCCTGCTCGGTGAAGGTGCCGGCCGACTCGTTGAAGTTGTCGCCCTGGCCGGCGCGCTGGTAGCGCGTGCGAGCGAGCACGGCCCAGGCCTCGGCGTCTCTGGGGTTGAGTCTGACCGCTCTCTGGGCTCTCTTCTCCGCGTTGCTGACCTGCGAGCTGATGTCCTGCGACTGGTCGCTGAAGACGTCGAGGAGTCCGCCGCCGCCGCTGGTTCCGATCCCGAACAGGACCAGGCCGCCGCCGATGAGGATCGCAAGACCCAGATATATGATCTTGACGGCGGTTCTCCGCCCCTTGCTCTGCAGGTCGAACAGCATTGCTCAGTCGTTTTCCTCGTGGTCGTCCCCGTCGAGCGGCTCCAGACCGGCGAACGCGCCGGTGTCCCCCCGTCGCCGATCGGCGATCGTCAAGAGGACGATACTGAGTCCGTACAGCACGAGCAGCGGAACCATCAGGATCACGGTGGTGACCGGGTCGACGCCCGGCATGACCGCCGCGACGACGGCGATCAGGACGATCGCGTACCGCCACGACGAGCGCAGCTGCCTGGCGCTGAGGATCCCGACGCGGTTGACGATCAGCAGGCCGACCGGCAGCTGGAAGATCAACCCGCACGAGAGCAGGGCCATCGCCGCGAAGCGGTAATAGTCTCTCGCCTGCAGCAGCACGTCGAAGTCGGTGTTGTTGAAGTTCTGCAGGAACGACACCGCGGGCGGCATCACGAGGAAGTAGCCGAAGACGACGCCGCCGATGAACAGCAGCGGGATCATCAGCATCAACGGCACCGCGACCCTGCGCTCGGACGGGCTGAACGCCGGCAGGATGAAGGCGTATGCCTGGTAGAGGATGATCGGCAGCGAGAACAGCAGCGCGAAGTAGGCGACGACCGTCAGCGTCGCGGTGAACGGCTCGCCGACGCCGGTCGTGATCGGCACGCGTGCCGGGTTCGTTCTCGGCAGCGCCTCGGCCGCCTGGTCCATCTGCTCGATCGCGTTCGCCAGCAGCGCTCTCGTCTCGGCGGAGATCGCTCTCTCGCCCTGGAGCGCTCTGAACGCGGCAGCGCCCGCGGAGAGGCCCTCGCCGACCTGTCTCTGCGCCGAGGCGACCTGGCCGAGACGCCCGTTGTTCTGGGGGTTCTCGACCGTCGGCGTGCTGTCCTTCAGCGGCTGGTTGAGGAAGTCGAGCAGCGCGTGGTTCTGCCAGAAGCAGAGCACGAAGATCACCACGAACGACGCCGCGCTGATCATCAGACGCGTGCGCAGCTCGTCGAGGTGATCGACGATCGTCAGCCGATCGTCATGCCCGATCGACTTGAGGGCGGTCGCCATGGGGCGGGGGCGTTCTTCGGTCAGGCGCGCTGCTCGGGCGCTGCGTCAGCGGGAGCGGCGTGCTGCTCGACCGGCGTCGCCGTCGCGGCGGACTCGTCGCCGGCGGCCTGCGTGACCTGCGGGCGGCCGGTCGCGTCGGTCTTCTCGTCGTCGTCTCTGCCGGTGATCGAGTCCTTGAACTCGCGCATCCCGCTCCCGAGCTGCTTGCCGAGTGAGGGCAGGCGCTTGGGGCCGAAGATCAGCAGGACGATCACGAGGACGACGATGAGTTCGAGTGGGCCGATGTTGGGCATCAGGTTTCAGTTCCTCCGGTGGAGTCCTACGAAGGGTACCGAGTCGCGGTTCACCGCATACGGAAATCTCACTCAAGTCACAAGCCGCTGCGGCCGATCCTGTGAGCAGACCATGAGCCGCTCCGCCGACCACCGCTCAGTCCGCCGCGTCGTGCTTCCCGGCGGGAAGACGATCGAGGTCCTCTACTTCGAGGAGAGAAGCGCCGTGGCGGCCGATCCGGCGGCCAGCCGGACGGTCGAGGGCCTGCACGTCTGCCCCCATTGCTTCTCCAAGCTGGTCACGCCCGTCGCATGGGAGGAGGCCGGCCCGACGCACTGGGACGTCACCCTCCACTGTCCGAATTGTGACTGGCTCGGCAGCGGCGTCTTCGACGAGGAGCTGGTCGAGCGCTTCGACGAGGAGCTCGATCGCGGCACAGAAGCGCTCGTGCTCGACCTGCAGCGGCTGATGCGCGCCAACATGGAAGACGAGATCGACCGGTTCGTGGCGGCCCTCGCGGCCGACCAGATCTGGCCGATGGACTTCTGAGCTAACGCCGAGCGCTCGCCGCCGGCGAGAAGGAGCCTCTGGCGAGTTCTCGCAGTGGAACGCGAGGGCGCAGCCCGCAGCGTTTCACGCGTACCGCTCGACGACGCCGTCGGCGACGAGCTCGAGCGTGGCGCGCTGGCGCGGCGGCAGCGCCGGCAGCTGCGCCTTCGCCTCGTCGACGACCGCGAGTGCCTGCCGCTTCGCCTCCTCCAGCGCGCCGGTCGCGGCGATCCGGTCGCAGACCGCCTCGGCGTCGGCTTCCGTGCGCAGCTCGCGCAGGTCGATCGCAGCCAGCTCGGCGTCGCGCTCGCGGGCCACGATGAGCGGCAGCGTCACCGTCCCGTCGAGCAGGTCGGTCCCGCGCGCCTTGCCGGTGCGGCTCGCCGGCCCGGAGACGTCGAGCACGTCGTCGAGCAGCTGGAAGGCGAGGCCCGTGCGGCTGCCGAAGGCGGCGAGCGGCTCGACCGGGCCGTCGGCCGCGAGCGCGCCGAGGCGGCAGGCGGCCTCGAACAGACTGCCGGTCTTGAGCGTGCAGCGCTCGAGGTAGCGGGCGTGCGGGACGGCGGCGTCCCAGGCGTCGGCGCGCTGCATCAGCTCGCCGGCGGCCAGCGCGGAGCTCGCGGCGGAGAGGGCACGGACGTCGTCGGCCTCGCCGCCGGCCGCCAGCTCGGCGAAGGCGCGCGAGAACAGCAGGTCTCCGGTCGCCGCGGCGACGGTCCGGCCCGCGGCCGCGACGACGGTCGGCTGGCCGCGCCGTAGCGGCGCTCTGTCGAGGACGTCGTCGTGGACGAGGCTGGCGCTGTGGATCAGCTCGACGGCCGCGGCCGCCCGAATCAGCCGGTCGGCCGCCGCCTCGGCGGCGTCACCGGCCGCGAGGAAGACGAGCAGCGGCCGCAGGCGCTTGCCGCCCGCCGCGATCGTGGCGCCGCCGTGCTGGGCGAGCACCGGGCCGTAGCCGGTGCTCAGCGCCGCGAGCCGCGCCTCGACTCGCTCCATCAGGGGCCCGAGCTGGGGCCCGGCGGCGCGGACGACGGCGTCGAGCGTCGCCGCGGTCGTCACTGGCGAGGGACCTCGCCGACGTGCGTCGCGATGATCCCGCCGGCCGTCAGGACGTAGCGGATGTTCGTGAGGCCGGCGCGCTCCAGCGTCGCCGCCAGCTCCTGGGGGCCGGGGAAGCGGCGGACCGAGCTGGGCAGGTACGTGTAGGCGTCGCTGTCGCCGGCGAAGCGACCGAGCCCCGGGACGATGCGGTCGAACCAGACGCGATAGAAGGTCGACAGCGGCGGGCGCGTCGGCGTCGTTATCTCCAGCACGACGACCTTGCCGCCGGGACGGACGACGCGCGCCATCTCGCGCAGGCCCTGCTCGAGGTCGGAGAAGTTGCGCGCGCCGAAGCCAACGGTCGCGGCGGCGAACTGGCGGTCCTCATAGGGCAGCGCCAGCGCGTTGGCCCACTCGAAGCGGACCGGCGCAGCGCCCGCACCGGCGGCGTCGCGGGCGCCCTTCTCGCGGGCGAGCACGAGCATCTGCTCGGAGAAGTCGCAGCCGACGACCGAGCCGGTGGGCCCGACGCGGCGGGCCAGCTCCAGCGAGAGGTCGCCGGTGCCGCAGGCGACGTCGACGACGGCGTCGCCCGGCGCCACCGCGGCGAGGTCGACGGCGCGGCTGCGCCACTTGTGGTGCAGCCCGGCCGTCATGACCGAGTTCATGCGGTCGTAGACGCGCGCGATGCGATCGAACATCGCGCGCACCTGCGGCTCCTCCAACCGGCCCGCGGCCGGTCCCGGCTCCACGCTGCCGCCGCTCATCGGCGGCGTCCTACTTGAGGGAGCCGAGGAAGGCGACCATCGCGTCGAACTTCTCCGGCTCCTCGACGGCCAGTCTCTCGAACGAGGGCATCGGCGCGGTCGGGTTCCGCAGCGTCTGTGCGATCGCGGCGGCCGGGAGGTTCTCGGCGATGTGGGTCAGTCTCGGACCCGGTCCGTGGTTGCCGTTCTCGCCGATCGCGTGGCAGGCGAGACAGCCGGACTGCGCGACGACGAGGCGGCCCTGGTTCCACTCGGTCAGCGCGGCGCCCTTCAGATCGGACGGCGGAGCCATGTCGATCTGGTTCGGGGAGCCGGCGTTGGCGCCGAGGTAGGTCAGGTACGCCATCGCGAAGATCGTCAGGATGCCGGCCGTCGTGGCGATCGGACGACGCTCGGGACGACGCTCCGCCCCGCGGTCGTAGAACGGCAGCAGGAACAGCAGGATCATGGCGAGCGTCGGGATGCCGATCGTCGCCATCGGGACGTACTCCGGCGGCTTGATGACGCGCAGCACCTCGAAGAGGAAGAAGAAGTACCACTCCGGGCGCGGGACGTAGGTCGTCGTCGTCGGGTCGGCCTTCGGGCCGAGCTCGGCGCCGAGGACGATCGACATGATGATGATGACGGCGAGGACGATCGCCGCCATCGCCGAGTCCTTCGCGATCGCGTAGGGGAAGAAGGGCTTGCCCTTCGCCTTCAGCTGCGCGTACTCGCGGAGGTACTGCTCCTTCTCGAGCTGGTTCATCGCGAATCAGACCTCGTCCTCGTCAAGCTTCGTCTCGGTCTTCGCTCTCATCCACGGCGGGGCGGTGGTGCCCAGCTTCGCGACGAGATAGAGGTGCGCGCCGATGAGGGCGGCGATGAGACCCGGAACGAGCATCATGTGAATCGCGTAGAAGCGTGAGAGCGTCGTCGCCCCGAACTCGGGTCCTGCGCGCAGGAAGTCCGACAGGTAGGGACCGACGAGCGGACCGGTTCCGTTGATGTTCACGCCGACGATCGTCGCCCAGTAGGAGCGCTGGTCGAACGGCAGCAGGTAACCGGTGAACGACATCGCCATCGTCAGGATGAGCAGGGCGACGCCGATGACCCAGTTCAGCTCGCGCGGGTACTTGTACGCGCCGAAGAAGAACGTTCGGGCCATGTGCAGGAAGACGAGGATCACCATCACGGTGGAGCCCCATCTGTGCATGCCGCGGACGAACTCGCCCAGGAAGGCGTCGTTGACGATGTAGCGGACCGACTCGTACGCGCGCGTCGGCGACGGGTCGTAGTACATCGCCAGGAAGATGCCGGTGACGGCCTGCGACAGGAAGGCGAACATCGTCGCGGAGCCGAGCGTGTAGAACCAATTGGTCCCCTTCGGGACCTTCCGGAACATCATCCAGCGCAGACCGCCCGAGAGCGAGGTGCGCTCGTCGAGCCAGTCGACGACGTGGATGCCGCCCTCGGCGGCGGTCTCGACCGGGGTGGCCGGGCCCTGGGCGGAGCCCGGGCGCTTCGGCTTCGGCTGGAGCGCTGCGGGGCGCGAGGGCTTGGGAACCTTGAATCTGGGCATGGACTACTTCTCCGGCGTCGAGAAGCGGGCCGGGTACAGGTACTGGCCGATGCCGTCGACCGGCTGGCCCGGGTCACGCGGCGAGAAGCGGCGCAGCTCGCTGTTGACGCTGTAGCGCGCGCCGACGAGGACGGTGCCGTTCTCGATTCTCGTGTAGAAGCGGTCGAGCGGGCGGACCGGAGGACCGCCCTCGCGCAGACCGCGGAAGTCGTAGACGCCGCCGTGGCAGGGGCAGAGGAACTTGCCGGCCGCGGGGGTGAAGCGGACCGGACAGCCGAGGTGGTTGCAGCGCGTCGAGATCGCGATGACGCGGTTGTACTGATCCTCGGGCTCGGTGTCGATCGCAGGGTTGCGGAGGCGGACGTACGCAGTCGTCTTGCCGGCCTCGCCGATCCCGTTGACGATCGTGAAGACGCGGGGGATGTACTCCTCGTCGTTGAAGTCGCCGAGGGGGCCGATCTCCTGCCACTGCATCTTCGTGCGCTCGAAGACCGGCCCTATGGCGAAGCCGAGAGCCGGGAGCGCGAAGGCGGCCACCGCCACGCCGCCGAGGCCCTGCGCGGTCACGTTCATGAACCGGCGCCGGGTGACGGTCTCTCCCTCGAACGCGCCGGGGATGCCGCGATCGGCGGTGTAGGGGGAGGTCTTCTTGTGCTTGTCGGTCACGTTCAGAGTCCGTTTCGTCGACCCGGATGGATCGCGGCGGGAACCATAGCGATTGAACACCCCCGCGCGTCGCACGGGTTGCGTCCGACCCGACAGCTATGGGAGATCGGGCGCATCGGCAACCTCTCGCAGCAGTGCGGGCGCATCGGCGTCACCCGCGCGCGCGGCCGCCTTGGCGCGCGCGTGGGCCTCGGTCGGTCCCTCGCCGACGGCCGCGGCGGCAGCCGCCCACGCGGCGTCGACCAGCTCCGCGACGGCCTCGGGAGCGGCTCCGGAGGCCTGCGCCTGGGCGCAGAGCGAGATCAGATCGGCCAGTTCGGCGACGGCGGCGAGGTCTCCCAGCGCGGCGAGCCGCGCCAGTCCGAGCGCGAACAGTCGGTCTCCGCCGAGCAGCGCGAGGTCGGGGTCGTCGGAGCGCACGACGCGCCCCTCGCCGTAGTGCATCTCGTAGCCCTCGCGGACGGCCGCGAAGACGACGCCGTAGTCCGCGGG
>JAEXXR010000075.1 GCA_023405705.1 Actinomycetes bacterium | reverse complement strand
ATCGAGGCCGGCCGCGCCGACGGCCGCGCGGTGGCGCGCTACGGCGAGTCGCGCGCGTCGTTCGGTCCGCGCAGCGTCGGCGAGGCGCGGCAGCTGGCCGACCACGTGCTCGGCGAGCTGATCGCCTACGACGCGGCGCACGGAACCGAGCTGGTGCGCACGCTCGACGTCTTCCTCAGACGCAACCGCTCGTGGCAGCAGGCGGCGAGAGAGCTGGTCGTGCACAAGCAGACGCTCGTCTACCGGGTGCGGCGGGCGGAGGAGATCACCGGCCGCCGCCTCGACCGCACCGCCGACGTCTCGGCGCTGTGGATCGCCCTGCGGGCCCGCGAGACGGCGGCCTGACCGAGCGCCCCCGCCGCGCCAGCGCCCGAACCGGCCCGCGCGGGGGCGCGCTATCGTCCGCGCATGGAGCAAGAGACCCCTTCTCAGTTGATCGACGCCCACATCGAGCAGCTGGGCGACTGGCGCGGCGCGACGCTCGCCACCGTCCGGGCCCTGATCAGACGGGCCGACCCGGACGTCGTCGAGGAGTGGAAGTGGAGAAAGGCGACGAGCCCCGGCGTCCCCGTCTGGTCGCATGACGGGATCATCTGCACGGGAGAGACGTACAAGGGCGCCGTCAAGCTGACCTTCTTCAGAGGCGCCGCGCTCGACGACCCGGCCGGCCTCTTCAACTCCAGCCTCGACGGCAGAGTCCGCCGCGCGATCGACCTCCACGAGCACGACGAGCTCGACGAGCAGGCGTTCACCGACCTGATCCGCGCCGCGATCGCCCTCAATCGCGGTTCGTAGGCTGAGGCAGGCGCACGCCGCTGCCCGCCCTGCCACCCGGTCGGCCGCGAGATCGTGCGTCGCCCCGCGCTCGCTCGGCCCATTTGCCGAGCGAGGCCGTCCGGCCTAGGGAGGGGAGAGATGAACCGCTCCGTCGCCGACGAGTTGCGCGAGACGCCCGATCCGCACGGCGCCTATCCGCGCCTGAGCAAAGAGCAGATCGAGCTGTTCGCAGGAGCTGCCGGCGCGGAGCGCCGTCGCACCGACGCGGGTGAGGTGCTCTATCGCGAGGG
Source organism: Actinomycetes bacterium (assembly GCA_023405705.1). Next base: position 4,287 of record JAEXXR010000075.1, on the reverse strand, counting down.
CGACCGCGACGTCGACTTCTTCGTCGTGCTCGACGGGACGATCGCCGCGGTCGAGGGCCTCGGATCGCGCGGCGAGCGGACGGTCGGCGTCCACGGCGCCGGTCGCTTCCTCGGCGAGCTGAGCCTCGTCACCGGCGAGGCGGCGTTCCTGTCCGCGGTGGTGCGCGTGCCCGGCGAGGTCCTGCGGGTGCCGGTCGAGCAGGTGCGCGAGCTCGTCACGCAGGACGTCGCGATCGGCGATCTGATCCTGCGCGCCTTCCTGCTGCGGCGCTCCCTGCTCGTCGGCCTCGGCGCCGGCCTGCGCATCGTCGGCTCGCGCTACGCGCCCGACACGCGTCGGCTGCGCCAGTTCGCGGCCCGCAACCGGCTGCCGCACAGCTGGATCGACCTCGAGCGGGACGGGGCGGCGGAGGGACTGCTGCGCGAGCTGGGGATCGGTCCGGAGGAGACGCCGGTCGTGATCTGGCACGGCGAACGCGTGCTGCGCAATCCCAGCAACGAGGAGCTCGCCGCGGCGATCGGGCTGCGCGCGCCGGTCGTGCCAGGCGAGCTGTGCGACCTCGTCGTCGTCGGCGCGGGACCGGCCGGACTGGCCGCCGCGGTGTACGGCGCGTCGGAGGGGCTCGACACGATCGCGCTCGACTCCGTCGCCACCGGCGGGCAGGCGTCGACCTCCTCGCGGATCGAGAACTATCTCGGCTTCCCCGCGGGCGTGACCGGTGCCGAGCTGGCCGAGCGCGCGACGCTGCAGGCGCGCAAGTTCGGGGCGCGCATCACCGTTCCGGCGCGCGCGGTCGCGCTGGAGGAGCGCGACGGTCACCTCGTGCTCACGCTCGCGGACGGCGAGGAGCTGCACGCCCGCGCTGTGGTGGTCGCCGGCGGCGTCCACTACCGCAAGCTGCCGCTGCAGCGGCTGGAGGAGTTCGAGGGCACGAGCGTCCACTACGCCGCGACCGAGGTCGAGGCGCAGCTGTGCGGCGGCGATCCGGTCGCGGTCGTCGGCGGCGGCAACTCCGCCGGGCAGGCGGCGCTGTTCCTCTCCCGCCGCGCCCAGCACGTCCACCTGCTGGTGCGCGAGCCGTCACTGGCGCAGGGGATGTCGCGCTACCTCGTCGACCGGCTGCAGCGCACCGGCAACGTCGAGCTGCACACGAGCACCGAGGTCAGAGGGCTGCTCGGCGACGCGTGGCTGGAGGAGCTGGAGATCGAGGACGACCGCACCGGCACGCGCAGTCGGATCCCGGCGCGGGCGTTGTTCGTGTTCATCGGCGCAGAGCCGCGCACGCAGTGGCTCGGCCGGACGCTCGCGCTCGACGAGAAGGGCTTCGTCGTGACGGGGGCGGCGACCGGGGCGGACCTGATGCTGGAGACGAGCACGCCCGGCGTCTTCGCGGTCGGCGACGTGCGCAGCGGCGCGATCCGCCGTGTCGCGACCGCCGTCGGCGAGGGCTCGATGGCGGTCCGGCTCGTCCACGAGCACCTCGCTCGCGACGAGGTCGTCGACCGGCTCGTGCAGGCGCCGGAGCGGGCGGAGCACGCCCGAGTGCGGTCATAGGCGTCGTGCCTGCGCGCCGCGCGCACGGCTCGCGCCCGTCGCTCCCCGGCTCGTCAAGCCGCCGCGGCGGTGCGCAGCTCGTCGAGCGCCGCGTGCTCCAGCTGCCTGACGCGCTCGGCGCTGAGCCCGACCCTGCGTGCGATCTCGCGGAGCGTCCGCTCCGGCCCGTTCAGGCCGAAGCGGGACCGCACGATGACGCGCTCACGGGCGTCGAGACGGTCGATCAGACGTGAGAGCTGGTCGCATTGGACGCGGTCGAGCACGCGGTCGAACGCCTCCTCGGCGCCCGGGTCCTGGAGCGGGTGCCTGTTGCGGTGCGGCGCGTCGTCCTCGTCGCTCCACGCCGGCTCGCTCTCCAGCGCCTCGGGGATCAGCTCGACCGCGATGAGCGTCTCGATCCGCTCGCGCGTCAGCCCGGTCGCGGCAGCGAGACGGGTGCTGCTCGGGTCGGCGTGATGGAGCCGCTTGAAGTCGCCGCGGGCGGAGCGCATCCGCGCCAGCTCCCGCAGGCCGCGGTCGGACATCACGACCGGTCGCGTCAGCTCGGCGACGACCTGCTGCATCGCCTGCCGCACCCACCACGAGGCGTACGTCCAGAAGGGCGTGCGGCGCGAGGGGTCGAACCGCTCCAGCGCGGTCAGCAGGCCCACGACGCCCGCCTGCGTCAGCTCCGTGCGGTGGACGGCGGGCACACCGCGGTAGAGCCTCGCGACGCTGCCGATCAACGGCATGAAGACGTCGATCAGGTCTGCGCGGGCTCCGGTGTCGCCGTCCTGGGCGGCGAGCACCAGCGCGCGTTCGCCGCGCCGCCGGCGCAGGACGCGGCGACGGCGTTCGTCACAGCCCTCATGCGGGGCGAGGTCCAGACGCCGGGGAGGGCTCGAGTGAGCCATGGCGTGCTCCTTCGGGGATCAGGGAAGGCAGGGGTAGCGGCGACCGCCGAGGCGACGGGAGGTCCGCTCTCCTGCGCCATCCGACGTACAGCGGGAATGCCCACCCCGCTGCGCCCTAAACCGCTCGCAGATGAGGATGTCTCGGGTTCCCGGCGATCGCTTGACGGCAACGTCGTCGCGGCCTACGATACGAGCGACGACCTCTGTGACGATGGAGCGGCTGCCGCGCGGGCGACCGCTGCATGCGCGCCCGGTCGTCCCGGTGCATTGAGAGGAGCCCAGCATGGCGAAGGCGGTAGGCATCGACCTCGGCACGACGAACTCCGTCGTCGCCGCGACCTTGGAGGGGGGACATGCCGAGGTGATCCCGAACGCGGAAGGCGCGCGCACGACGCCCTCGGTGGTCGCGTTCACCGACGACGGGCAGCGGCTCGTCGGCCAGGTCGCCAGACGACAGGCGATCCTCAACCCCGAGGCCACGATCTACTCGACCAAGCGGTTCATCGGACGGCGCTGGGGAGAGGTCGACGAGGAGGCGAAGATCGTCTCCTACAAGGTCGTCAGAGGGCCCGACGACGCGGTTCGCTTCGAGGTCCGCGGCAGACAGTACGCGCCGGAGGAGATCTCGGCCCTGATACTCCGCAAGCTCGCGCAGGACGCCGCCAGATTCCTCGGCGAGAGAGTGACCGAGGCCGTCATCACGGTCCCCGCGTACTTCAACGACACGCAGCGTCAGGCGACCAAGGACGCCGGCAGAATCGCAGGGCTGGAGGTCTTGCGGATCATCAACGAGCCGACTGCGGCCGCGCTCGCGTACGGGCTCGACAAGAGAGGCTCTGAGACGGTCCTCGTGTTCGATCTCGGCGGCGGCACCTTCGACGTCTCGCTGCTCGACGTCGGCGACGGCGTGATCGAGGTTCGCGCCACCAGCGGCGACGGTCATCTCGGCGGCGACGACTTCGACAAGCGGATCGTCGACTTCCTCGCGGACGAGTTCAGAAACCAGCAGGGGATCGACCTGCGCAGCGACCCGCAGGCGCTGCAGCGGCTCTACGAGGCGGCCGAGAGAGCGAAGGTCGAGCTCTCCTCCGCGACGACGACGACGGTCAGCCTGCCGTTCATCACCGCCGACGCGAACGGTCCCAAGCACCTCGACACGCAGCTGACGCGGGCGAAGTTCGAGCAGCTCGTCAGAGACCTGACAGAGCGCACGCGCGGCCCGGTCGAGAGAGCGCTGGCCGACGCGAGACTGAGCGCCGACGACATCGACGAGGTGATCCTCGTCGGCGGCTCGACGCGCATCCCGGCGGTCCAGAACCTCGTTCGGAGCCTGACCGGCGGCAAGGATCCGAACATGACCGTCAACCCCGACGAGGTGGTCGCGATCGGCGCCGCGCTGCAGGCCGGCGTGTTGAAGGGCGAGGTCGAGGACGTCGTCCTGCTCGACGTGACGCCGCTGTCGCTCGGGCTGGAGACGCTCGGCGGCGTGATGACGAGAGTGATCGAGCGCAACACGACGATCCCCGCGCGCCGCAGCGAGACCTTCTCGACGGCGGAGGACAACCAGACGGCCGTCGACGTCGTCGTGCTGCAGGGCGAGCGCGAGCTGGCGCGCGACAACCGTCAGCTCGCCCGCTTCCGGCTGGAGGGGATCAGACCGGCGCCGCGCGGTGTGCCGCAGGTCGAGGTCACCTTCGACATCGACGCCAACGGGATCCTGAACGTCTCCGCGCGCGACAGAGACACCGGCGCCGAGCAGCAGGTGACGATCCAGGAGTCGACCAACCTCGACCAGTCCGAGATCGAGCAGATGGTCAGAGACGCCGAGGCGCACGCGGC
>JAEXXR010000054.1 GCA_023405705.1 Actinomycetes bacterium | reverse complement strand
GCGGGCGCGTGCGCGCGGCGGCGACCTACAGCTCCGGCAGCGACTGCGCGGAGCCGAGCATCGGCGCGAACAGGTCGCCGTGCTCGGCGACGCGCTCGAGCACCTGCGCCGGGGTGAAGCGCAGCCGCTCGGTCGTCCCGTCGGCGTGGGCCTCGCGCAGCTCCTCCCACGCCAGCGGCGTCGAGACGTGCGGCTGCTCCCGCGCCCGCACCGAGTAGACGGAGACGGTCGTCTTCTTCTCGTCGTTCTGGCTCCAGTCGACCAGCACCTTGCCGGCGCGCAGCGATCTCGTCTGGCGCGAGACGACGAGGTCGGGCAGGCGCTGCTCCAGCAGCTGGGCGATGCGGCGCGCGAACGGCTTCGTGCGCTCGTAGGTCGCGACGCCCTCGCCGAGCGGCACGTACAGCTGGATCCCCTTGCCGCCGGAGGTCTTCACGACCGAGCGCAGGCCGAGCTGCTCGAACAGGCCGTGCAGCAGCAGCGCGACCTCCGCGCACTCCTCCAGGCCGGCCGGCGGGCCGGGGTCGAGGTCGAAGACGACGGCGGTCGGGTGGGGCATGTCGCGCGCGAGCGACAGCGACGGGTGCAGCTCGATCGCGGCGAGGTTGGCGGTCCAGGCGAGCGTCGCCGTGTCCTGCACGAGCGTGTAGTCGATCCGTCTGCGCTCGTCGCTGCTGTAGATCGAGGTCGTCTCGACCCAGTCGGGGCGGTGCGACGGCGAGTTCTTCTCGTAGAAGGTTCTGCCCTCGACCCCGTTGGGCCAGCGGCGCAGCGTCACCGGACGGTCGCGCAGGTGCGGCAGCAGCGTCGGCGCGATCGCGACGTAGAACTCGATCAGCTCGCCCTTCGTGAAGCCGCTGCGCGGGAACAGCACCTTGTCCCAGTTGCTGAATCTCTGGCCGCGCAGGTCGGCCCGCTCGCGCACGACCTCCTCCGGCGGCTTGTCGTCGCGCAGGCCCTTGAAGACCGGCTGGCGGAGCACGCCCTCGCGCGTGCGCTCGCTGTACTCGACGTCGGCGACCAGCACCGGGTCGACCCAGTGGGCGCCGCGCGGGATCGGCGATCTGCCGCCGGCGCGGTCGGCTGGCGGGGCGAACGGCGATCTCGCCCGTCTCAGCTGGGCGAGGCGCTCCCTCAGCGCGTCGAGCGTCGCGTCGCTGAGGCCGCTGCCGACGCGGCCGGAGTAGACCAGCGGGCCGCCCGGCTCGTCGCGGTCGCCGACCAGCAGCGCGCCGACGCGGCCGGCGCGCCCTCTCTCCCCCTCCAGCCAGCCGCCGACGACCAGCTCCTGCCGCAGCCGGTTGCGCAGCTTGATCCAGGCGCCGGTGCGGCGGCCCGGCTCGTAGCGGCTGTCGAGCCGCTTGGCGACGATCCCCTCCAGGCCGTGCTCGCGCGTCGCCGCCAGCAGTGCCTCGCCGTTGCCGCGATGGAACGTCGGCACGCGCCACGCCGGGCCGTCCAGCTCCAGCTCCGCGAGCTGCTCGCGCCGCTCCTCGTAGGGGAGGTCGAGCAGCGAGCGGCCGTCGCGGTGGAGCAGGTCGAAGACCACGTAGGTGACCGGCGCGCCTCTGGCGGCGCGGCGGATCGCCGCCTCGCTGCCCGCGTTCATGCGGCTCTGCAGCCGCTCGAAGCTCGGCTTGCCCTGCGCGTCGAGCGCGACCAGCTCGCCGTCGAGCACGACCTCCAGCGCCTGCGCCGCGGCCAGCGCCCGTCCGATCGGGCGGACCTCCGGGTAGCGGTCGGCGATCTCGCGGCCGGTGCGGCTGCGGATCGTGACGTGGCCGTGGTCGGACCACAGCAGCGCGCGGATCCCGTCCCACTTGACCTCGTGCGCCCAGCGATCCGCCTGCGCGCGCGGCGGCAGCTCGCCGGCCTTCGCCAGCATCGGCAGCAGCTGCTCGGGCAGCGGCTCGCGGTCGCGGTCGGCCGGCGGCTCCATGCGGTGGATCAGCCACTCGCCCTGCGCGCCTCTCCTGCCGATCGGGAACATGCCGTAGCGGCCCTGCGCGCGGCCGTCGTCGCCGTGGAGCGTGACCTCGACCTTCTTGTCCGTGAACTCGTGCAGGTCGTAGGAGCCGCGGTCCCAGATCGTCATCGTGCCGCCGCCGTACTCGCCCTTCGGTATCTCGCCGTGGAAGTCGAGGTACTCGAGCGGGTGGTCCTCGGTGCGGACGGCGACGCGGTCGTCGCCCGGGTCGCGCGGGAGGCCGCGCGGCAGCGCCCACGAGGCGAGCGTGCCGTCGCGCTCCAGCCGCAGGTCCCAGTGCAGCCGCGTCGCGTCGTGCTGCTGGACGACGAAGCGGCCGTCGGCGCCGTCCGCGGTCGCGGCGGCCTCGCCGGCCGGCTCGCGCGTGCGCGTGAAGTCGCGCTTGTCGCGGTAGTCGTCGAGCCGGTCTCTGCTGCGCGGCGGCATGGGGCGACCGTACCCGACGCGACCGCCTCGAACATCCGTCCAAGCCGGCGCCTGGACATCCGTCCATGGACGGCGGACGCCGGTCGCGGCCGCGCGGGGGGCCGGCCGAGAGACAGGACATGCGCCACCGTCTCTTCTCCCGCACCGTGATCTTCGTCCTCGCCTGCCTCGTCGCCCTGCCGGCGGCGGCCGAGGGCGCGAAGAGACCGGCGAAGGCGAGAAAGTCGCAGGCGGCCGCCTGCTCGGCCTCCGCCGTGCGCATCAGCGTGAGCGACGAGACGATCGCGACCGCCGCCTCGGCGACGCTCTGCCTGCTCAACCGCGAGCGCACGACGCGCGGGCTGAAGCCGCTGAAGAGCGACCGCAACCTGGCCAAGGCCGCGGTCGCCCACTCGCAGGACATGGTCCGCCGCACCTACTTCGAGCACGAGTCGCCGAACGGCCGCACGCCGTTCGACCGCATCCTCGCGACCCGCTACGTGCCGCGCGGCGCCTCCTGGACGCTCGGCGAGAACATCGGCTGGGGCACCGAGAGCCTCGCGCAGCCGATCGCGCTCGTGAAGGCGTGGATGAACAGCCCCGGCCACCGCCGCAACATCCTCGACCCGCGCTTCCGTGAGATCGGGATCGGGATCGTGGTCGGCGTGCCGGTCCGCGATCGCGGCCTCGACGGCCAGGCCGGCGCGACCTACACGACCGACTTCGGGCGCCACTCCTAGCCCGCAGCGCCGCGGGGGCGGCAGCGGCCACCGGCGAGCGCGGCGGCGCCGGGCGCGGC
>JAEXXR010000036.1 GCA_023405705.1 Actinomycetes bacterium | reverse complement strand
GCATGGCTGCGATTCCGTTCGGTCCTGGCGGGGTTCGCGCGGCGCGCCCTTCGCTTTGTCCCACAAGGGTTGAAGGACGCGCCGCACGACGAGCGGCGTTGGGGGTGGCGCCGTTCGTGGTCGCGCGATGGGCCCGGACGGGGGGAGCGTTCGGAGCCACGAGCCGGCTGCGTTCATCGGGAGGACGCGCGCGGCGGCTGTGCGCACGGACGACCATACGGACGCGTTTCGGAAAAGGGAATGTTCCCCGGGGGAGTAGTCCCCCGGGGAACACGCGGCCGGCACGTGCGAGCGCACCGGCCGCGGCCGTCTACTCGCGCTGGCGATAGGCGCTGCGCCACGTTCGCAGCGCCGGGATCAGCAGCCGCGCGAGGGGGCCGCTGGAGGCGGCGATCGCGTCGGTCGTCGGCCGCTGAGCGGGCGTGTTGGCGGCGGGCGCGGAGAGGTAGAGCGCGATCATCGACGCGGTGATGACGTGGTGGTGCAGCCCGCGCGGGGCACCGAGCGCCAGCTCGACCGCGCGGGCCGCGCTCGTGCACATCCGCTCGACGGCCGCCTCCTCCGTCTCGTAGTGGTCGAGGTAGCAGTGGGCGCCCGCCTCGCGGTCGGTGTGCCAGTCGACGTAGGAGTCGAGCAGCGTCGTGCAGAGGTCGATGTGCAGGTAGGCGGCGTCGACGGCGGCGATCTCGGCGGCGTCGACCCCCGGCTCGGCCGCGAGCGCCAGCAGCGCGTGCGTGTGCAGCGTCGCGCTCGCGGCGCCGGTCAGCTCCCACCACGGCAGCTCGTGGTCGGGGTACTCCTCCGCGGCCCATCCGCGCAGGCCGTCGTCGCGCCGCTCCGGGTCCTCCTCGTGGTTGAGGCCGAGCACCCGTCTGCGGCGGGCGCTGCGCACCAGGTGGGGTCGCAGCGCCCCGTAGGAGGGCAGCGAGCGGCAGCCGCTGCGACAGCTCTCCACGAGCGCGTCGAGGTAGCCGCCGTCGTCCTTCCACGGGTGGTCGCGGTAGTAGTCGCCCGCGGCCGGCCGTGCGAGGTCGAGCGCGTCGACGAGCGAGGTGTGCAGCTGCTGTCCGTTCTCGTACGTCGGACAGCGCTCGGAGACGTTGTCGAGGTAGTCGACGATCGTCTCCCAGCTCGTCAACACGGTGAGAAGCCCGTGGTGACGCCGTCGGGTGAGGATGGTGAACAACGCCGCGCCGTCGGCGTAGCCGCGTTTGTTGTCGAGTGAGTGGAGCGCGTCGGCGCGCAGCTCCGGATTCGGGATCCGCTCGGCTCGCGCGCGCCACGCGCGCATGGCGCGCGCGGTGTGCGGCAGTCCGAACGTCATCTCTCGCCCGACCGCTCCTGCGAGCGCGAGCGACTGTCCCAGCGAGAGTCGGCCGACCTCGACCGGCCGGCTCCGTTGGCGCGCGGTCAGCTGACTGGCGACCGTTTCAGTGACCAGTGGTGGCATTGGCCCCCCTTATTGATGTACGGTGATGTCTACTTTCATCGTGTCGCCGGATATGGGGAGTGGGGACGGGGGTGGCATCACCGCAAGACGTCGTGTTGGCGCTGTTGGTCCGGGACGGTCCGGCGCATGGCTACGTGGTCAACAAGCACCTGACGCCTGACTTCGGCGGACGCTCGCCGGCGTACAAGGCGCTGGCCCGTCTCGTCGACGTCGGGGGCGTCGAGGAGGTCGACGTGCGGCAGGGCGCCGGACGCGGCGCGCCGCAGGTCGTCTTCGCCGTGACCGACGCCGGGCGCACGCGCTGCGAGACCTGGATGCGCTCCGAGCTGCCCGACCTCGACGCGGCCTCGGAGCTCACGACGCGGATGCGCTTCGCCAGGAGCGAGGACCTGCCGGTCCTGCTCGAGCTCGCGGACGCCGAGATCGAGCGCCTCAGCGCCAGGCAGGCGGAGCTGCGCACCGAGCAGCAGCTGCGACGCCGGCAGCGCGCGCCGCTGACGCCGGCGCGGCCGCCCTCCCCCGTGGAGGTCGCGGAGCTGCTCGACGAGCAGCGGATCGACGACCTGCTCGCGCTGCAGGTCAAATGGCTGACCAGAGCCGCCGGCGACATCGAGCGGCTGATCGACTGCGGGTGAGCCGATGACGGGCGTGAGACCGCTGCTGGAGCTGCAGGGCGTGACGCGGACCCACCGCCGCGGCGACCGCGAGCTGCGGACGCTGCGCGACGTCTCGATGGCGCTCGCGCCCGGCACGCTCGCCGCCGTCTTCGGCGACCGCGGCAGCGGCAAGACGACGCTGCTGAGGATCGCCGCCGGCATCGAGCCGCCCGACGCCGGCCACGTGCTGCTCGACGGCGAGGACCTCGGCCGGATCGGGCTGCGCACGCGCCCCTTCCGCCGGCCGCGCCGCGATCCGGCCGTGCTGCGCCGGCGGATCGTGATGGTCAAGCGCGCCGCGCCCGAGATCGCCGCCCTGCCGATGCTCGACCACGTCGGGCTCGCTCTGACGCAGGGGCGCTCCAGACGCGAGGCAGACCGGCTCGCCTCCGCCGCGCTGGAGCGCGCCGGCGTGCCCGACGTCGGCAGCGCGACCTGGGAGGTGCTCTCCGACGCCGAGCGCACGCTCGTCTCCTTCGCCCATGCGATCGCCCGCAGAC
>JAEXXR010000606.1 GCA_023405705.1 Actinomycetes bacterium | reverse complement strand
GTGTGACCGAGGCGCTGCCGCCCGGCCGGCCTGACGCGCTCCCGCTGGAGCTGGACGTCACCGACCTCGACTCGGTCCGCGCGGCGGTCGCCGGCGGCGCCGAGGCGCTGGGCGGGCTCGGCGGGGTCGTCAACAACGCCGGCTGGCTGCGTCCGGCGCCGCTCGCGGAGACCGACGACGCGCTCGTGCGCGAGACGCTGGCGATCAACCTCGAAGGGCCGCTGCGGGTCGTGCGCGAGTGCCTGCCGGAGCTGATCCGCTTCGGCTCGGGGCGCGTCGTCAACGTCGCCTCCGACGGTGCGCTCGCCGGGATGGCCAACATCGCCGCGTATGCCGCCGCGAAGGGCGGGGTGCTCGCGCTCACGCGCGCGCTCTCGCTCGAGCTGGCGCGGCATCAGGTCACGGTCAACACCGTCTCGCCCGGTCCGACGCAGACGCCGCTGTTCGATGCGACCGGCGGCGCCGACGCGAAGGCGGTCGAGCGGTTCGAGCGCAGCATCCCGCTGCGGCGGATCGGCGCGCCCGCCGACGTCGCGGGCGCGATCGCCTACTTCTGCAGCGACGCCGCCGCTTTCGTCAGCGGCCAGATCCTCTCCGTCTCCGGCGGGCTCACGCGCCTCTGAGCACCGCGTCCAACGCTCGCGAGAAAAATATGTACAAGCGTCGAATCATATGTATGATTCATTTCATGTTCCTTTGGGAGGAGCGACCGCATCGGTGCGAGGAGGCGCCGCGCGCATGAGCCTGCTCGTCACCGCTCTCGCGATCGGCTCCGTCTACGCGCTGGTCGCGCTCGCCTACAACGTCATCTACCTGACGACGAACATGTTCAACTTCGCCCAGGGCGGAGTGATCGCCGTCGCCTCGCTGATCGCCTACACGGCGCTCGCGGATTGGGGCATCGGCCTGCTGCCGACGCTGCTGCTGTGCGGCGTCGCCGGTCTGCTGATCACCGGCGTGCAGTACTACGTCTCGGTCCTGCCGGTCACCACGCGCGCCCCGCGCGAGGGCGAGATCTGGCTCGTCAGCACCGTCGGCGCCTTCGTGATGATCGAGGCCGGAGCGCAGCTGATCTGGGGCTCGGAGCCGATGGGCGCGCGGATCGCGACGCTCGACGACCTCGTCTGGCTCGGCGACGGGTCGGTCAAGGTCGCCGCCTTCGTCGCGATCGGCTCGGCCGTCTTCGCGACGATCGGCCTCGACCTCTGGTACGGCCTCACGCGGATGGGCAAGATCTTCCGCGCGGCGGCCGCCGACGAGGACGCCGCCGAGGTGCGCGGGATCGACACGCGCCGCGTCGCGATCGCCTCGTTCGCGATCGCCGGCGTGCTCGCCGGGATCGCCGGCCTGATCATCCTGCCGCTGACCTTCGCGCGCGCCGACCTCGGCTCGCTGCTGGTGATCAAGGCGTTCGTCGCGATGGCGATCGGCGGCTTCGGCTCCATCCGCGGCGCGCTGCTCGGCGGCTGGGCGATCGGCCTCGTCGAGACCTACGGCGCGCAGTGGGTCGGCGCCAGATACGACGCGATCCTCGTCTTCGCCCTGCTGCTGGTCGTGCTGCTGGCGCTGCCGCGCGGCGTCTTCGGTCCCCCGGAAGGACGGCAGGTGTGAGCGTGCTGAACGAGAGAGTGCGCGCGATCGGCGGCGGCTGGCGTCCCGACGCGCTGACGCGCACGGGCGTGCTGGCGGTCTGCTTCGCGATCGCCTTCTTCGGCCCGGAGCTGTTCTCCCAGGCGACGGTGCGGACGCTGATGATGGCCGCCGTGATGGGCCTCGTCGCGCTCGGCCTCAACCTGATGATGGGCTACGCCGGCCAGCTGGCGCTCGGCCACGTCTTCTTCTACGGCGCGGCCGCGTACGTCGCCGGCATGCTCGCCGTCGACGGCACCACCAACCTGTTCGCGCTGCTGGCGGCCGGCGTCGCCGTCGCACTGGCGGCGGCGCTCCTGAGCGGCGTCCCCGGGCTGCGGCTGTCGCGCTGGGCGCTGGTGATCACGTCGTTCTTCCTCGTCGAGCTGATGCCGTCGCTCGTCGACCTGTGGCCCGAGAAGACCGGCGGGCTCGCCGGCCTCGTCGGCATCCCGCGCGTCTCCGTCGACGGGCCGCTCGACACCGCCGACCTGTACCGCGTCGCGATCGTGCTGCTGTTCCTGTGGCTGCTGTTCCAGCGCTCGCTCGTCTACTCGGCGTACGGCCGCATCTTCGCGGTGCTGCGCCACGACGAGGTGCAGCTGCAGTCGCTCGGCGTCTCGCCGTACCGGCTGAAGCTGACCGTCTACCTGATCAGCGCCGTGCCGGCCGCGCTCGCGGGCGTGCTGATCGCGACGCTCGACGGTCTCGTCACCTACGAGGCGTTCGGCTTCGACACGGTGATCCTGGTGCTGGCGGCGGTGATCCTCGGCGGCCAGCGGACCCTCTACGGCCCGCTGCTCGGCGCGCTGATCCTCGTCTACGCCCAGCAGGAGACGCTCAGCCTCCAGAACTACACGATGCTCGGCTACGGCGCCTTCCTCGTGCTGGCGGCCGTGCTGCTGCCGCGCGGCCTGATCGGCACGGTCGCCGAGCGGCTGCCGCGCTGGCGCACGCCGTTCCTCGTCGCCGCCGAGCGCGGCGACCGCGAGGCGGTGGCGCAGCTCGGCCCCGAGC
>JAEXXR010000572.1 GCA_023405705.1 Actinomycetes bacterium | reverse complement strand
GTCCAGCCGCCCTCGTGGCGGGCGACCTGCGAGCCGTTCACCCACACCGTCGCGTCGTGGTCGACGGCGCCGAAGTGCATCAGCAGCCGCTCGCCCTCACGCAGCGCCGGCACGTCGAACGAGCGCCGGTACCAGCAGGTGCTCCACGGCTCGACGACGCCGAGCCCGCTCGCCGCCGTCTCCGGGGCGAACGGGACCTCGATCTCCGCGTCGAAGACGACCTCCTGCGGGGAGCGCCAGCCGGCGGCGCGGTCCCACGCGAACGACCAGCGCCCGTCGAGCGAGGTCCACGCCCGCCGCAGCTGCGGGCGCGGATGGTCGGCGGCCGGCGCGAAGCCGCGCGCGCTCGGCGCGAAGTCGCGCGCGCCCGCCGAGAGGCCGCCGGAGCCGTCCGCCGCCTCGCTCATCCGTTGAAGAGCGCCGAGACCTGCTTCAGCGACTCCTTCTTGTCGCCGCGGATGCCGCACTCCATCGCCAGGCACCCGTCGAACGACAGCTCCCGCAGCGCCGCGGCGATCGACGCGAAGTCGGTGTGGCCGCTGCCGGGATGCGAGCGCTGCGAGTCGGCCAGGTGGACGTGGCCCAGCAGCACGCCGGTCGCCCGCAGCGACGCCGGGATGTCGTCCTCCTCGATGTTCATGTGGAAGGTGTCGGCCATCACCTTCACGTGCGGGCTGCCGAGCTCCTCGATCAGGCTGACCGCCTGGTGGAGCTTGTTGAGCATGTGGTCCTCGTAGCGGTTGAGCGGCTCGAGGTAGACGGCGACGCCCTCGCGGCCGGCGTGCTCGCCCAGCTCGGCGAGCGCCTCCAGCAGCACGGCGCGATCCTCCTCGACGGTGCGCGGCGCCTTGAACGGCGGCAGCGCCTTCGAGAACAGCCCGAAGGCGGCCGGCGTGATCGCGCCGGTCCCGCCGACGGCGGCGATCGTGCTCAGCAGCGTCTTCATGTTCGCGACGGCGTCCTTGCGCACGCCGGCGTCCCAGTCGCCGATGAACTGCTCGGAGATCAGGCAGACCGACGGCATCGGCACGCCGGCCGCGGCGGCCTGCCGCAGCTCCGGCAGCCGCTCGGCGAACTGCTGGTCGCGGCCGTGCAGCTCGATCCCGTGGAAGCCGACCTCCTGCAGCAGCTCCCACTTCTCCTCCAGCGAGCCGCCGGGGATCTCGTGCTCCTGGACGAGCAGCCTCAGCTCGCTCATGCCGCCTCCTCCGTGAAGTCGAGCACGACCTGGACGGCCTCCTGCGGCCGCTCGTGCAGCAGGTTGAAGGCCTCGCCGGCCTGCGCCGCCGGGATCCGGTGGCTGACGAGCGCCTCGGCGTCGACGCGGCCCTCCGCGCACATGCGGATGAACGTCTGGATCAGCCGCAGCTCGCTCCAGCGGTGGTCGAGGTCGCGGGAGACGCCCGAGATCTGCGAGCAGCGCAGCTCGATCCGGTTGTGGTGGAACTCCTCCCCGAGGAAGAGCGCCTCGGCGCCGCCCTGGAAGAAGCCGGAGGCGACGACGCGCGAGTTGTACGCGGTCGCGCGCACGGCCTCGTTCAGGGCCGACGCGAAGCCGGTGATCTCGATCGAGACGTCGGCACCGCGCTGGTCGGTCAGCTGCTTGATCTTCTCGGCGGCCGGCTCGGCCGTGACGTCGATCGTGTGACGCGCGCCCAGTCGCGCCGCCAGCTCCAGCCGCGCGGCGATCCCGTCGACCGCGATCACGTCGCCGCCGTTGACGCGCGCGAGCTGCGCCGCCAGCAGGCCCGGGACGCCCTGGCCGAAGACGGCGACGTCCTCGCCGACGTGGATGTCGGCGTCGAGCACGGCGTTCAGCGCGATCCCGCCGATCTGGGAGAAGATCCCGACGATCGGGTCGACCCCGTCGGGCAGGATCCGGTCGGCCGCCCAGGCGGCGCGGCAGACGTGATGGCTGCGGTGGCCCCACGTGCCGTAGACCACGTCGCCGACGGCCGGCGTCTCGACGTCGGCGCCGACCTCGATCACGCGGCCGACCTCCTCGTAGCCCCAGCCGTCGATCGGGTAGGTGAAGTTCGGCGTCGTGCCGTCGCCGCTCTCGAACAGGCGGGTCGTCTCGTTCCAGCGCTTGGAGAGGTAGGGGTTGGAGCCGCGGTAGGCGGTCAGCTCGGTGCCGGCGGAGATGCCGGAGTAGAGCGTCTGGAGGCGGACCTGGTGCGGCTCCAGCGGGCGCGTGGAGCGGTCGTCGGGGTCGAGGACGAGATCGGCGTTGAGCGCTTCGACGAAGCGGACGACGGTCGAGGGCATGGGACGGGTCAGCCTTTCAATCCGGTCATGGCGATGCCTTGGATGAAGTAGCGCTGGGCTATCGCGTAGATGAACATCAGCGGCAGCAGCGAGATCACGTCGCCGGCCATCAGTCGGGCCCAGTCGGTGTTGTAGGAGTTGCTGAGGTAGTTGAGGCCGACGGTGAGCGTCATCTTCTCCGGCGAGTTGATGACGATCAGCGGCCACAGGAAGTCGCCCCACATCCCGATGAACGAGAAGACGCCGAAGGCGAGCAGCGCGGGCTTGGAGAGCGGGACGAGGATCGAGCGGTAGATGCGCCAGTAGGAGGCGCCGTCCAGCCGTGCGGCCTCCTCCAGCTCGCGCGGCAGCGTCATGAAGAACTGCCGCAGCATGAAGATGCCGAACGGGGTCGAGAGCTGCGGCACGATCAGCGCCTGGTAGCTGTCGATCCATCCGAGTCTGGAGATCAGCACGAAGGCCGGGATCAGCGTCACCTGGTAAGGGACCATCAGCGACGCGAGGAAGAGGTAGAAGAGCGGCTCGCGCCCCTTGAACTGCATCCGCGCGAAGGCGTAGGCCGCCATCGAGCAGAACAGCAGCTGTCCGAGCACCACGACCGTCGACACGAGGAACGTGTTGAGGAGCCAGCGGTTCATCGGCAGGTCGTCCCACAGCGACGTGTAGTTGTCGAACTTCCAGTCGTGCGGGATCCACTGCGGCGGATACGAGAAGACGTTCTGGTTGCTCTTCAGCGAGGTCGAGAGCATCCACAGCAGCGGCGCGAGCGCGACGATCGCCAGCGCCACCAGCACGACGTAGCCGAGCGCCTTGCGCAGGCGCGCACCGAGGTCGCGGCCCGGCCCGCTCGGTCCGGGGCCCGGGCCGGCCGGCGTGGGGAGGCCCTCGCCGGGCAGCGGCGCACTAAGCGAGGTCATAGTTCACCCGCTTGTTGAGGAACTTGAACTGGACGAAGGTGAGGACGCCGATGATCGCGAACAGCACCCACGACAGCGCGGAGGCGTAGCCCATGTTGCTGTAGCGGAAGCCCTGCTGCCAGATGTAGAAGTTGTAGGTCGTGGCGTTGGCGTTCGGGGTGTCGCCGAGCATCAGGTAGATCGAGTCGAAGACCTGGAAGGAGCCGATCACGCCCATCACGACGAGGAAGAAGGTCGTCGGCGTCAGCAGCGGGAAGGTGACGTAGCGGAAGCGCTGCCAGGGGCTCGCGCCGTCCAGCTCGGCCGCCTCGTAGTAGTGGGCGGGGATCGCCAGCAGCCCCGCGGTGAAGAGCGTCACGCTCCACCCGAGGTTCTTCCACACGTCCATGATCGCGGCGGCGACGATCGCCAGCCGCGGCTCGCCGAGCCAGTCGATCGTGACGTCGCCGGGGACGAAGAACGACAGGAACCAGTTGAGGATCCCGTACTGGCTGTTGTACATCCATCTCCACAGCAGCGCGACGGCGGCGACCGGCGCCACGTAGGGGATGAAGTAGATGAAGCGCAGCGTCGTCATGCCGCGCAGCTTCTGGTTGAGCGCCAGCGCGATCACCATCCCCAGCACGAGCCCGCTCGGGATCGTGATCAGGCAGTAGGTGAGGGTGACGCCGAGCGACGTGTAGAACTGCTGGTCCTGGAAGAGCGCCGCGTAGTTGTCGACGCCGATGAACCGGTGCGGGGTGACGAGGTCCCACTGCCAGGTCGAGATCACCAGCGACGCGATCAGCGCGCCGACGGTGAAGATCAGGAAGTGGAGCGTGCTGGGGGCGAGGAACAGCCAGGCTGCGAGCGTCTCGCGCCCCTGCTGCGTGCGCCCCCGCCCCCGCCCGCGGTCGCGCCGGGGGAGGCGCGGGCGGACGGGCTTGGGGATCGAGACGCTCATGCCGTCGCTCAGCCCTTCGCGAACTCGGCGTCGACGTCCTTGCAGGCCTTCTCAGCCGCCGCCTGAGGGGTCGTCTTGCCGCGCCACAGCGGCAGCAGCGCCTCGTCGACCTTGTCCTGGTAGCGGTTGAAGTCGGTCAGCTGCGGGGCGCGGCGGGCGCTCGGCAGCGAGTCGAGGAACGGCTGCAGCGCGTTGTTCTCTCTCACGATCGGCTGGTCGGCGACCAGCGCCGAGGTCGCGACCGACTTGATCGCCGGAACGCCCTGGCTCTCCGCGACGCCCATCTCGACGCCCTCTCTGGAGGTCATGAAGCGCAGGAAGGCCCAGGCGGTGTCGGGGTTCTTCGAGTTCGACGGGATCGAGTAGGCGGCGAGGTGGAAGAAGTTCGAGCGGCCCTGCGGGCCTCTCGGCAGCTCCGCCACGGCCCAGTCGAGGTCCTCCGCCTCGTTGAAGGCGTAGGCGCCCCAGCGGCCGTCGCCGACGAGCATCGCGGCCTTCCCGGCGGCGAAGATCTCGTCGGGCTCGCGGCCGAGCACGCGGTCCTCGGTCGCGCCGGGGTCGACGCCCGCTCTGCGCAGGTCGTCGAGGAAGGTGAGCGCCTCGATCCCCTCGGGCTCGGTCAGCATGCACTTCCTGCCCGCCTCGTCGTAGACGCTGCCGCCCGCGGCGGCGACCGCGTCGGCGACCGGGACGAACCACTTCTGCCAGAACGAGCCCCAGACCTTGTCGGCGCCTTCGCCTCTGGTCAGCTGCTCGGCGGCCGCTCTGTAGTCGTCCCAGGTCCAGTCGGCGGTCGGCTCGGCGACGCCGGCCTCTCTGAACAGCCTCCGGTTGTAGTACATCGCCTGCGTGTCCCAGTTGTCGCTGAGACCGACGACCTTGCCCTCGTAGGTGAGGCCCTCGAGGATCTCCGGGTACCAGTCGGAGGAGTCGAACTGCGGGTCGGACTCCATGTACGGCGTCAGGTCGAGCGCGAAGTTGCGGTTGACCAGCGTCGGGATCATCACGTCGCCGGTGCCGATGATGTCGGGCGCCGAGCCGGCCGCGATCTGGGTCATGATCTTCTGGTCATAGCCCGTGCGCGGGATCACCTGGACCTTCACGGTGACGCCGGGGTGCTTCTCCTCGAAGGCCTCGGCCTGCTTTCTGCGCAGGGCGATGTCGCCGGGCGCGTCGGAGGGCGCCGCGACGGAGATCGTCCCGCTCGGCTCCGCTCTGACGTCGACTCTGACGGTGCTGGCGACGGTCGTCGTCGGCATGTCGACGCCGTCGCCGGCCGGTCCGCCGCTGGGCCCGCCGTCGCCGCTGCCGCAGGCGGCGAGCGC
>JAEXXR010000527.1 GCA_023405705.1 Actinomycetes bacterium | reverse complement strand
GGGCCGGGCGGCCCGGCCCGGCCCGCGCGCGCTCCTGCTTCAGCCGGCCTGAGGGACGGCAGCTCGACCGCCGTCAAGCCGAGATCCATGAGCGTTTCTGCTGCTGAAACGCCCTAGCCGGCGAACGGCGCGACCGGGACCGGCCCGACGCCGGCGTCGAGCGCGAAGACCGAGCCGGCGTGCGGCTCGCGCGCGAGCGTCGCGGCGTCGAGGCCGGCGCGGGCGGAGGTGATGAAGAGCGTGCCGTCGGGTGTCAGCGCGCAGCTCGACGGCTGCGAGACGGGCACGTCGACGACGGCCAGCAGCGCGCCGTCGGGGGCGAGGCGGCGGACCTGCCGCCCGCCCCACAGCGCCAGCCAGATGCAGCCGTCGAGGTCGACGCAGAGGCCGTCGGGGAGTCCCTCCGCCGCGTCGACCCGCAGCAGCTCGCGCCGCTCGCCGAGCGCGCCGGAGGCGACGTCGAACGATGCCTCCCACAGCACGCCGTCGACGCTGTCGGCGAGGTAGAAGCGGCTGCCGTCCGGGCTCCAGCCGAGGCCGTTGGGCAGCGCCAGGCCGCTCCAGACGTCGGTCGCGCGATCGCCGTCCCAGCAGTGCAGGACGCCTGCTCCGGCGACCGGGTCCATCGCGGTGCTGCCGCCCCAGAGGCGGCCGGCCGGGTCGACCTTCGCGTCGTTCATGCGCCGGTCGGGCGCGGCGCAGACGGAGTGGGTCGGCGTCGCGGCGCCGTCGGGGGCGATCAGCGCGAAGCCGTCCTCGACGGCGGCCGCCCAGCCCTCGCCGCCCGTGCGCAGCGCGACGGCGCCGAGCATCGCGCCGGTCGCCAGCGCGACGTCGCTGCCGTCGGCCGGGTCGGAGCGGTGGAGCGTGCCGGCGGGGATGTCGACCCACAGCAGGCGCCCGGCCGCCGCATCCCACAGCGGCCCCTCGCCGACCTCGGCGGTGGCGGCGACGACCGGCTCGGCCGCGAGTCGGCGTGGTGACATGCCCATCGGGTTCGCTCCGATCTGCGCTTGACGGCGGGACGGCGGCAAGCATAGCGTAGTCAACGGGAGGAGCGTTTCACTCAACGAAACGTCAGGAGAGGTCGATATGCGCATCACGACGATGCGGACGGCCGTCGCGGTCGCGGCGACGGCAGCCGCGGTCGCGGGCACGGCGGGAGCGGGCGCGGCGAGCGCCGGCACGGTCCCGAACCAGTACATCGCGAAGGTCTACACGGAGGGCCTCGGCCGGGCGCCCGACCAGAGCGGCTGGGCCGCCTCGGTCAGACAGTTCGAGCTGGGCAGCTGCGACGTCGCCAACCTGAAGGTCTTCGGCAAGACGGCGCTGACGTCGAGCGAGTTCACGTCGCTCGGCTACGACAACACGTCGCGGATGATCGCCGCCTACCGGACGATCCTCAACCGCGACCCGCTCGCCCCGGACCTCGCCAACGCGGTCAGACTGCTCGACGCGAGAACGGTCACGTGGAGCGACATGCTCGACTCGATGTACGCCAGCGGCGAGTTCGCCGGCCTCGTGCCGTCGATCTGCTCGGCGACCTCGCCCGACTACGACTTCGGCACGACGCCGGCGCCGACGGTGGCGACCTCCGGCAGCGGCATCACCGGCACGCAGGCGGCGCTGCAGAGCGTGCTCGACGCGACGCCCAGAGGCGGGACGGTGACGCTCGCGCAGCGCGCGGTCGTGCGGATGAGCTCGCCGCTCGTCGTCCCGGAGGGCGTGACGCTGCAGACGACCGGCGCGCCGGCGACGAACAGATACGCCGACATGGCGCGGCTGGTGCGCGCGGACGTCTGGCCGACCTGGTCGGGCGCCGTCGTCACGCTCGAGCCCGGCGCGAAGCTCAAGCACGTCTGGGTCGACGGCCAGAAGGGCCGCTCCGACGTCGGCGGCGTCAGACGCCACCTGGCGGCGGCGTTCAACGTGCGCGTGCTCGGCGGCACCGGCAGCGAGGTCAGCTCCAACCGCCTCGGCAACGCGGCCGGCGCGACCGCGATCTCGGCGGCGGGCGGCGGCGACGTCGCCGACCCCTGCGTCGACAACGTCTTCGACGACAACCTGATCGAGGGCTACTCCTCCGACCACGTGAACGGCAACTGGACCGACGGCATCTCGGTCGGCTGCGAGGACGCGCAGGTGACCGGCAACGAGATCGTCGACACGACCGACGTGCCGCTGATCGTCTTCGGCCAGAGAGGCTTCACGCAGAGATCGCGGCTCGACGGCAACGTCGTCGCCAACCCGAGCCAGAGCGCCTTCGCGGCGCTCGGGATCGACGCCTGGAACGCCTATCCGTCGACCGGCGACGGGCCGGGGGTCGCCTCGCGCGACTTCACCGGCGCGACGATGGACGACAACCTCTTCTGGAACACGACCCGCAGCACGCACGCGATCGGCATCACGGTCGGCACGCGCGCGTGGACCGGCGTCTACAACTTCTCCGGCAGAGGGATGGCGGTCCGCGACAACACGAAGGGCAGCCTCGGGCTGTACGCCAGAACCGGGATCGTCGTCTCCGGCATGCACGCGGCGACGGTGACCGGCAACGCCCTCCCGGACGCGCTCGTCGACGACACCTCGGCCTGCACGAGAGCGATGGTCGGCGCCGCCGTCACGGCCGGCTACGCCTCCGGGACGATCCAGGGCCCCTACCTCGACACCGACTACTCGGCCTGCATCGGGTGACCGATCCGCGTCCGCCCCGTCGCCCGCGCGGCGACGGGGCGGGGTCGCGCCGTCGACCCGTCCGCACGGTGCCGGTAGTATGCGCATCTCGAATGGTGAAACGGGGCGAGCAGGAAATCGAAGAGCCGGAGGAGACCGGCGAGGCCGACGGCAGAAGCAGCCGCTACTCGGTCCGCGCCGTCGAGCGCGTCGCCGACATCCTCGACACGCTGCAGCAGTCGGAGGCCGGCGAGTCGCTCGTGCGCCTCGCCGAGGTGACGGGGCTGCCGAAGAGCTCGGTCTTCCGCTACCTCGCGACGCTGGAGGCGCGCGGCTACGTCGAGCGCGACCCGCTCACGGGCGACTACCTGCTCGGCGTCGCGCTGCCCTCGCACCGCCGCCACTTCGACCTGCTGATCGGCCGCGCGCGCCCGCTGCTGGAGCGGTTGCGCGACCGCTTCGGCGAGACCGTCAACTTCGCCGTGCTCGACGACGACAGGGTCAGATACCTCGAGATCGTCGAGAGCCCGAAGGCGATGCGCCTCGCCGCCCGCCGCGGCGACCGCGACTACGTCCACTCGACCGCCGTCGGCCGCGCGATCGCCGCGCAGCTGCCGGAGGACGAGGTCCGCCGGATCCTCGCCAGCGCGGGGATGCCGGCGCTGACGCCGCGCACGATCACCTCGCCCGGGGAGCTGCTGGAGCGGCTCGCCGACGTGCGCGCCGACGGCTACGCGATCGACGACGAGGAGAACGAGGAGGGCGCTCGCTGCGTCGCCGTCGCGCTCCCCGGCGCGCGCGTCCCGGCCGGCATCAGCGTCAGCGCCCCCGCCGTCCGCCTCTCGCGTGACGAGGCTCGCCGCGTCGCCAGAGAGCTGGTCGACGACGTCTCGTTCCTGGGCCGCCGCATCAGCGCGGCCC
>JAEXXR010000469.1 GCA_023405705.1 Actinomycetes bacterium | reverse complement strand
CTCCAGCGCCTGCTCACCGACGCCGCGCCGTCGGGCGCTTCCGTCGACGTCACGCTCGGCGAGCTGACCGATTCGGTGCTGCTGCCGGCCGACGCGCCGGCGGTCGCGCTCGCCGCGCGAGCGTTGCGCGAGAGCTGCGGAGCAGAGCCGGCGCTCGTGCGCAGCGGCGGCTCGATCCCCGCGATCTCGGCGCTGGCCGCACGCGGGATACCGACCCTGTTGACCGGCTTCGCGGGCGCGGACGACGCGATCCACGGCCCCGACGAGTCGATCCGGCTCGATGCGCTGACCAGCGCCGAGGCCGCGGCGCGCGCCCTTCTGAGCGCACTCGCCGAGCTCACCCCCACGCCCACTCGTCCCAGGAGCGCCACGTGACCCCACCCCCCGCCGTCGTCGACGCCCACAGCGACCTGCTCGTCGAGGTCGCCTTCGCCGCCGACGAGCACGGCGAGCCGAACCCGCTGCGCGACCGCTGGCTCGACCAGCTCGAGCGCGGCGGCGTCGCGCTGCAGGTCTGCGCGATCTACGTCGAGCCGCACCAGCTCGCCGGCGGCGGGCTGCGTCAGGCGCTGCGGCTCGCACACGCCTTCCACGACGGCGTCGCGCGCAATCGCGATCGTGTCTTCGCGGTCGAGCGTGCCGTCGACCTCGACGCTGTCGGCGACGGTCGCACCGCGCTGATGCTGTCGCTCGAAGGCGCCGACGCGCTCGGCGCCGACCCGTGGCTGATCGACGTGCTCGCGCGTCTGGGCGTGCGGATGGCGTCACTGACGTGGAACGACGCCAACGCGTTCGCTGCCGGCTGCGCGGCGGACGGCGGACTGACGCCGCTCGGCGCCGACGCGATCGAGCGGATGCGACGGCTCGGCATCGCGATCGACCTCGCGCACGCCGCGGAGCGGACCTTCTGGGAGGTCGTCGAGCGCACGGGCGCGCATCCGCTGCTCGTCAGCCACGCGGCCTGCCGCGCCGTCTACGACCACCCGCGCAACCTCTCCGACACGCAGCTGCGCGCGCTCGCGGCCGTCGGCGGCGTCGTCGGCCTGATGCCGCACCCGCTCGTCGTCGACCCGTCCGACCACGGCCTCGGCCGCTTCCTCGACCACGTCGACCACGCCGTCACGATCGCCGGGGTCGAGCACGTCGGCGTAGGCGGCGACTTCCTGCGGCAGATCGCGCGCACGTTGCGGCTGCCCGACCCGGCGCCCGGCATCGCCGCCGACGCCGCGATCGACGGGTGCGAAGGTCCGGCCGACTATCCGCGCCTCGCCGAGGCGCTGCAGCGGCGCGGCTACGGGCAGGACGAGGTCGCCGCGCTGCTCGGCGGCAACCTGCTGCGGCTGCTGGCGCGAACGCTGCCGGCCGCGTAGACGCCGCTCAGGCGCTCGGCTGGTCGCCGAGCGCCGTGGCGAGCGTCGCCTCCGCGATGTTGCCGCCGGAGACGACCGCGACGACCTGCCTGCTGCCGGCGACGTCGACCTTGCCGGCCAGCAGCGCGGCGACCGACGCGACCCCGGCCGCCTCGGCCGCCAGCTTCGCGCGCTGGTAGACGAACCGCAGCCCGTCACGCAGCTCCTGCTCGCTGACGGTCACGACCTCGTCGACCAGCTCGCGACAGAGCGCGAGGTTGAGGGTGCCGATGGTCGGCGCCGAGAGGCCATCGGCGAGCGACGGACGGGCGTCGACCCGCACCGGCTCGCCGGCCACCAGCGACGCCGGCAGCGTCGCGTTCGCTTCGGTCTGCACCGCGACGATCCGCGCCCCTGGGCGCAACGCCTTGATCGCGAGCGCGCAGCCGGACGCGAGCCCGCCGCCGCCGACCGGCACGACGAACAGGTCGGCCTCGGGCGCGTCCTCACACACCTCGATCCCGACCGTCCCCTGCCCCGCGATCACGCGCGCGTCGTCGAACGGGTGGAGCACCAGGCGGCCGCTCTCGGCGCTGATCGCGCGCATCCGCTCGAACGCATCGGCGGCGTCGGCCGAGTCGAGGTCGACGGTCGCCCCGTAGCCGCGCGCGGCGGCGACCTTCGCCTCGCTCGCGGCGGCCGGCATCAGCACGAGCGCGTCGACGCCCTCCTCGGCGCAGGCGAGCGCGACCGACTGAGCGTGGTTGCCAGCGGAGACGGTGATGACGCCGCGGGCGCGCTCGGCGGCCGGCAGCGCCCGCACCCAGTTGAGCGCGCCGCGCAGCTTGAACGAGCCGGAGCGTTGGAACAGCTCGGCCTTCAACGCCGCAGGCACGCCCAGCTCCCTGCCGAGCGTCGTCGAGCGGAGCGTCGGCGTGCGGTGGACGGCGTCCGCGATCGTCGCGGCGGCCGCGCGCACGTGCTCGAAGGTCGGGAGCGCGCCGGTGTCGGGGGTCATCTCAGCGCTCCTTGCGCAGCGCTCGCGCACTGGAGTGCACGTAGCGGTCGTCGTCGATCGAGAAGAAGACGAGCGGGAAGCCGTCGCCGCCGCCGTCGACGTCTCTGCTCAGGTACACCTCGGCGCCGGCGTCGGACGGCGTCAGCAGCGCGTCGCTCGGGCGCTGGTCGGGGAACTGCGACGCCAGCGGTTCGACCAGCCGGGTCGTCGCCCGCAGCTGCTCGTCCGCCTCGACGACGTCGAGGCGGACGCCATGGCGCGCGTAGGTGCCGAGCACCGCCGGGTCGGAGGCGTGGGGGGGCCCCCCCCCCGGCCG
>JAEXXR010000427.1 GCA_023405705.1 Actinomycetes bacterium | reverse complement strand
CCACCGGCCCGTGCCCCGACGTCCGGCTCATCACGGCCGCGGGCGCACTGCGCTCCAGCAGCGCGATCCCGAGCGCGGCGCGGCGAACGCGCTCGCGCGCGGTCGCCAGCGCCGCCTCGCGCAGGTGCCCGCCGGAGGGGTAGAGGCCGGGGGAGTTGCGGACCGCGAACTTCAGGTAGACCGGCGCGGCGACGCGCACGATCTCGGGGATCTCGTGGTAGCGCAGCAGGCCGCCGAAGTCGTCGGTCGTCTCGACGTAGAGGTCGAGCGGGACGTCGACCGCGGCCCGGATCGCCGCGAGCTGCGCGAGCGTCAGGTCGACCGGCAGGTTGATCGTCGTCGCGCCCAGCTGCTCCAGCAAGGCGGCGCTCGCCGGGTTGGAGGCCGGCAGCGAGACGGAGACCTTCAGCACGAGGTCGGGCGGCAGGTCGCCGGCGGCGCGCAGCCGGCCGAGCACGCTCAGCAGGCCGAGGTCGCTGACCAGCACGCTGCGCAGGCCCAGCTCGCAGGCGCGCACGACGTCGTCGAGGCCGTAGCGCAGCTGGTCGGCGCCGCGCAGGCTCATGCCGGCGAGCTTCCCGGAGCTGGTGACGGCCTGCACGCCGACGTCCCAGTTCGCGCGCGGGCCGGTGAACAGCGACACCTCCAGGTCGCGCTCGGCGCCGAGCGCGACCATCTCGCGGATCTCCTCGTCGCTCTGGAGCATGATCCCGCTGCCCTGGCTGACGCGGTGGACGCGCAGGCCGTGCTCGTCGCCGGCCGCCAGCACGGTCCGCAGCGCCTCCGGGCCCTCGGTCGAGGGGATCTCCAGCCGCCACTGCCCGCCGTCGTCGAAGCGCTTGGCGGAGGCCGGCAGGTCGTGGGCGTCGGTGTCGGGCAGGCCGAGGCCGGCCAGCAGCTGGCGGGTGGGGGTCATGAGGCCGACCGTAGCAACGAAATTTCAATTAACCAATCGGTATATCGAAACGTCACCATGAAAGCGGCAGGCTTGACAGCGGGCCTCCCCGGCGTCGATGATGGCGCCGCATCTCCGGCATATCGATGATGCCTTCGATATATCGAAACCAGAACGAATGAACGACACCTCTTCTCCCGCCTCCCCGCCGCCGCGCTCGAAGGCGCCGGCCGCCGACCGCACGCTGACGATCCTGGAGCTGCTCGCCGACTCCGAGGGCCCGCTGTCGCTGACCGAGATCGCGACCCGCGCCGACGTGCCGCTCGCGAGCTGCTCGGCGATCATGCGGACGCTGGAGGCGCGCGGCTACGCGGCCGAGCGCGTCGACGGGCGCACCCACCACTGGCGGCCGACGCTCGCGATCTACCGGCTCGGCGCGCGGCTGATCGCCAGACTCGGCCTCGCCGAGATCGCGCAGCCGCACCTCGAGCGGCTCGCCGAGGAGGTCGGCCTGCCGGCGCACGCGGGGATGCTCGAGCGCGACCAGGTGATCTACCTCGCGAAGGCGGCGGGGCCGTCGTTCGTCCAGTTCCACACCTTCGTCGGCCGCACCGTCCCGTTCGGCACGACCGCGCTCGGCAAGGCGATCGCCGGCCATCTGCCGCCCGAGCGCAGGCAGGCGCTCGTCGGGAGGGGTCGCGGCGCGACGCGGGTGCTGGCCGAGCTGCAGGCGAGCGCCGAGGCCGGCTATGCGGTCGAGGACGAGGAGGAGTACGAGGGGATCGCCTGCGCCGCCGCGCCGGTCTTCGACGCGACCGGCCGCTGCTGCGGCGGGATCTCGGTCACCGGCTTCCGCGCCGACGTGCTCGGCGAGGGCAGGCGCGACGCGGTGCTCGGCGCCGTGCGCGCGACGGCCGCACGCATCTCGGAGGAGCTGGGCGGACCGCAGCCCTGAGCGGCCGGCGCGCGGCGAGTGGCGGGCGATCGACCGGCGAGCGCGGGAGCGAGGCGCGGACGGCTCGCTCAGCCGACCGGCGTCGCCTCGGCCCGGTAGCCGAGCCGGCGCGACAGCTCGGCCGCGGTCTCGACGAGCGCCTCGCCGATCTCGGCGCTGTCGTGGTCGACCGGCTGCACGGCGCTGACGGAGATGCCGTAGGAGGGCGTGCCGCGGCGGTCGCGGATCGCGACGCCGACGCAGCGCAGGCCCAGCTCGGCCTCCTCCTCGTCGGTCGCGTAGCCGCGCGCGGCGACGCGGTCGAGCTCGGCCTCCATCGCGGCGATCGACGTGATCGTGTGCTCGGTCGTCGCCGGCATCCCGTGGTCGGCGAGCAGCGCCAGGGCGCGCTCGCGCGGGAGGCTCGCCAGCAGCGCCTTGCCGAGCGCGGTCGAGTGGAGCTGGTCCTCCTCGCCGACCTGGGCGCCCTTCTTGATCGAGCGGTTGCCCTCCATCGCCTCGATCAGCACGATCCGGCCGTTGCGGAAGGCGGCGAGGTTGACGGTGTGGCCCCAGGCGTCGCGCAGCCGCTCCATCTGCGGCAGCACGAGCGGCCGCGGGTCGACGTCGCCGAGCGCGCGCTCGCCGAGCACGAGCACCCCGAGCCCGAGCCGGTAGCGCGCGGTCGGCTCGTCGTACTCGACGAACTCGCCGTCGACGAGCGTCCGCAGGTAACGCAGCGCGGTCGCCTCGCTGAGGCCTGCGGAGCGGGCGAGCGCGGCCAGCGGGGCGCCGATCGCACCGGCGTCGCCGAGGTCCTGCAGCAGGCGCAGGGTCCGCTGCACGGCCTGGACCGCTGTGGTCTTCGGCTCCTCTGGCTGCGCTGGAACGGTCATCGACTAGATCCCCCGGAAGACGGCTGAATGACGGTACGGCGGACGATACCAAGGAGAGTGAAAGAGGGGTGCCGAAAAATTCGGAAGACCTCTGGCGAAAAATCTGAAAGCTCTCTTTCATTCTGATACGGTGCCGCTCGTCAGCTGTTCGAGGAGAGGTCTGAGAGGCGATGAGCGCAACTCCGGCGTCGCGGCACAACGGTGCTGCGGCAGGCGAAGCGAGACGGGTCACGGGGCTGCTGCCACCGGTGCTGACGCCGTTCAAGGACGGCGCGCTCGACCTGGCGAGCTTCGACCGCGTGCTCGACGACCTCGCCGGGAACGTCGCGGGCGTGCTCGTCGGCGGCAGCGTCGGCGAGGTCCCCAGCCTCACCGTCGAGGAGCGGATCGCGCTGCTGCACGCCGCCTGCGCCCGCCGCGACCTCGTCGGCGGCGTCGCCTTCTCGATCGGCGACAACTCGATCGAGCACAGCCGGCGGCTGCTCGACGCGGCCGGCGAGGCCGGCGCCGACCTGCTGGTCGTCTCGGTCGCCAACTACTTCGCCAACACGCGCGAGGGCCTGATCGCCCAGCTCGGCGAGATCGGCGAGCAGGCGCCGGCCGACCTCTGCCTCTACGACAACCCGGTCGCCAACCACACGCCGCTCAGCGTCGCCGACATCGCCGCGATCGCCGCGGCCGTCCCGCGCCTGACGCACGTGAAGGTGACCGACACGTCGCTGGAGAAGGTCGCGGCGCTGCGCGCGCAGACCGACCTGACCGTCCACGCCGGCGACGACGCCGTGCTCTGGCACCAGCTCACGCGCGGCGCCGCGGGTGCGATGGTCGCGCTGCCGATGATCTACCCGGCGCGCGCCGCCGAGATCTGGCGGCTGCTGGGCGCCGGCGAGACGGAGGCCGCCTACGCCGCCTACCGCCCGGTCACCCCCTTCCTGCACGGCGCGCTCGGCGGCGTCGACTACGTCGCCGTCATCAAGGCGGTGCTGCTGGAGCGCGGCCTGATCGACTCCGACGAGCTGCGCCTGCCGCTGACCCCGCTGGCCGCCCCGCGCCGCCGCGAGGTGCTGGAGGCGTTCGCGGCGGAGGCGGCGCTGCGCTGATGCGCGCGATCGTCTACACCGCGCCGCTGACGCTGGAGCACCGCGCCGACCAGCCGGAGCCGGTCGCCGGCCCGGGCGAGGTCGTCGTCGAGGTGAAGGCCGTCGGCATCTGCGGCTCGGAGCTGGAGGGCTTCCGCAGCCAGAGCCCCTTCCGCGTCCCGCCGCTCGTCATGGGCCACGAGCTCGCCGGCATCCGGCTCGACACCGGTGAGCGCGTCACCGTCAACCCGCTGATCGCCTGCGGCACCTGCGACCGCTGCCTGCGCGGCCTGCGCAACGTCTGCCGCACGCGCGCGCTCGTCGGCGTCCAGCGCGACGGCGGCTTCGCCGAGCGCGTCGCGCTGCCGGAGGCCTGCTGCGTGCCGCTCCCAGCTGACGTCTCGTTCGCCGACGGCGCGCTCGTAGAGCCGGTCGCCAACGCCGTCCACGCGCTCGCGCTCGCGCAGGCGCACGACCCGCAGCCGGCGCGCGTCGGCGTGATCGGCGCCGGCATGCTCGGCCTCGCCACCGCGCTCGTCGCGCAGCGGCTCGGCGTCTCCGAGGTCGTCATCACCGACCTCAGCGAGGAGCGCCTCCAGACCGCTCGCGCCGCCGGCGTCGCGCACACGGCGCAGCGCCTCGACGGCGAGTTCGACGTGATCGTCGACGCCGTCGGCAGCGCGCAGACGCGCAGCGACGCCGCCGAGCTGCTGGTCCCGGGCGGCAGCGCCGTCTGGATCGGCCTGCACGGCGCCGACGCCGGCTTCGACGGGCTCGCGCTGATCCGCGGCGAGAAGCGCGTGCTCGGAACCTTCGCCTACCTGGAGCGCGACTTCGCGCGCGCCCTGGAGATCGTCGCGCAGCTCGACACGAGCGCGTGGGTCAGAAGCGAGCCGCTCGACGCGGGCGTCGGGGTCTTCCTCGACCTGCTCGAGCGGCCGCCGGCCCACGCGAAGACCCTGCTGGTGCCCTGAATCGATCCGGTGTCCGACTGGAGGATGACGTGAGCAGCCGAATTCGCAGAGCAGTGACGACGCTCGTCGTCGCACTGCTCCTCTCGACGATCGCAGCAGCCTCCGCTCGGGCCGAGGCGCCCTCCTGTCCGGTCGGCGCGCCCGCCACCTACGCGCAGCCGAGCGTCTCCGGCGACGGCAACGCCGTCTACGGCAGCTACTACCTCGGCGACGCGTTCGTCGCGAGAGGCACGTCGATCACGCGCCTGACCGTCTGGATGAAGCAGGCGGCGAACGCGCCGGTGACGCTGTCGGTGATCGAGGGGACCGCGATCGGCGGGACCGTCGTCGGCACGGCGACGATCGCCTCCGGCGTCAGCGGCAAGGCGGTCGCGACGCCGACCAGCCCGATCGCGGTCAGAGCCGGCTCCGACTACATCCTCAAGGTCAACGCGCCCGGCGCGACGAGAGGCCTCGCCGAGCTGATCCCGGCCGGCGCGAGCAGATTCGTCTACGCCAGAGACGGCGGCGGCGGAGGCGGCGACTGGAGACCGGCCAACTGGGACATGGCGATGGAGGTCGACTTCTGCGGCTCGGGCGCCGGCGCCTGCACGCTCGGCGCGCCCGCGACCGTCCTGCAGGACTCCGTCGGCGGCCCCGGCAACGCGATCTACGGCAGCTACTACCTCGGCGACTCGTTCGTCTCCGCCGGCAGCTCGATCGAGCGCGCGGCGGTCTGGATCGCGGAAGCGGCCAACGCGCCCGTCACCGTCTCGGTGATCGACGGCAGCGCGATCGGCGGCACCGTCCTCGGCAGCGGCACGATCGCCGCGGGCGTCAGAGGTCGCGCCGAGGTGACCTTCGCGAGAGCGATCGCGGTCAGAGCCGGCAGCACGTACATCGTCAAGGTCAACGCGCCCGGCGCGACGAGAGGGCTCGCCGAGCTGATCCCGTCGCCGGGCGGCTACGTCTACGCCAGAGACGGCGGCGGAGGCGGCGGCGACTGGAGACCGAGCGGCTGGGAGATGGCGCTGCAGGTCGACTTCTGCGGCGGCACGCTGACGCGCGACACGCAGCCGCCGACCAGCGGCGACTTCGGTCCCGTGTCGGGCGCCGACGTCGCCGCGCAGGCCTTCACCGCGCTCGACGGCACGCTCTACGACGCCTCCGTCTGGCTGACGGAGGCCAACGACGGCCCGCTGTCGGTGACGGTCCGCAACGGCTCGCCGAGCGGCGCGGTCGTCGCCTCCGCCGAGCTGGCGGCGGGACCGACCGGCAAGCGCTCGGTCCTCTTCAGAGGCGCGCCGGTCAGATCGGGCAGCACCTACGTGCTCGTCGTCGGGACCGGCTCGGTCGAGACGACGACCGGCCGCGTCGCCAGACGCGCCGACGACGCGACCCAGCAGGCGTGGGACGTGACCGGCCCGGTCACCCGCGACCTGGCGCTGGAGCTGTCGTTCGGCCCGCGCGTCAGCAGCACGAGCGACCTCGTCGAGGACCAGTGCGTCGTCAGATCGAGCTTCCCGAGCGGCTACGTCGCGAGCGTCGAGACGGCGCTGAGATCGAAGCCCGACGTGTGGGGCGAGGCGCTGCTGAGACTGCCGAACGGCCCGACCTACGACGACATCAAGGACTACCTGCTGCCGCTGCGCGACGTCGGCTCGCCGGCCGGCGCCTCCGGCACGCAGCTGACCGACTCGGGCGTCTTCTACGTCCCGATGTGGGACGCGCAGGCCGACACCTTCGCGCAGACCGGCGCGCTGCACGTCGCCGACGGCAGCCAGATCGCGACCCGCAGATCGGACGGCCGGCGGATGACGACCTTCGTCGGCGACGGCGGCCGCGAGCGCTACGGCCTCTGCGAGGCGGCGCTGGAGGAGCCGGCGCTCGCCGACGGCCACCTGCCGGTGCTGCAGATGAATTACAGAGACGTCGACGGCGTCGCCTACACGCAGGAGTCGTTCGTCGCCTGGCTGCCGGGCACGAGAACGCCGGCCAGCTTCGTGAAGCTGACGGCGCAGAGAGGGACCTCGGCGCTGAGAACGGCCGACCTGCGCGTCGTCACCGGCGACAGCGGCCTGACCGACGCCGGCGGCTCGATCACCGGCGGCTCCAACGTCGTCGTCTACGACGGCGCCGGCTGGTCGCTGGAGAACGGCACGACGCTGAGATCGACCGTCGACCTCTCCAGCGGCGCCGTCCAGACGCGCTACCTCGTGCGCCCGGTCGACCCGGCCGCGCCGAGCACCTTCACGGCCGACGCGACCAGCTACGCGACGGCGCTGAGCGGCCTCAGAGGAGCGTGGAACGCGAAGCTCGCGGCCGGCGCCGGCTTCACGGTGCCCGAGCAGCGGGTGATGGACGCGCAGCGCAACCTGCTGATCCAGGCGCTCCAGCTCAACTGGCGCTACAGCTACGGCAACGCCTACGAGAGCTACTACCAGCCCGAGAGCAGCTCGGCCCTGCAGCGCCTGGCCGAGTTCGGCCACGGCGACGCGGCCAGAAGCGGCCTGCAGGCGCTGCTGCCGCTGTCCAAGGGCACCGCGTACCCGAACTGGGAGCGCGGCGAGAAGCTGTCGCACGCCGCGGCGTACTGGTTCACGACCGGCGACACCGCTTTCATCAGAGCGAACACGGCGACCTACTCGAGCCTGATGAGCACGATGGCGACCCAGATCGCCGCCGACCCCAACGGCATCCTGCCGAAGGAGTACGAGGGCGGCGACATCCCGACGAGAATCTACGGAACCCACGCGCAGACGGTGGGGTGGCGCGGGATGCGCGACATGGCGCTCGTCTGGAGACTGATCGGCGAGACGGCGCTGGCGAGCAGATACGAGCCGATCGCTGAGAGCTTCCGCAGAAGCCTCGTCGCCGCGATCGACAGCTCCAAGAGAACGGTCGGCACGGCGACCTTCATCCCGCACGACCTGCTCAGCGGAGAGCTGGCGTTCGACCCGGTGACGGGGACGAAGACCGGCTCCTACTGGAACCTGCTGCACCCGTACGCGCTCGCCTCCGGCATCTTCACGCCGGGCAGCACGGACGCCGACAGCATCTGGCGCTACTCGCGCGAGCAGGGCGCGCTGATGCTCGGCCTGCAGCGCTTCAACTACTACCCGACGGCGATCGGCTCGGTCTTCCCCAACGGCCTGCCGGGCTACAAGACCAGCGGCGACGACAACGTCTACATGATCGAGCGCGTCCGCTTCCTGGCCGCCAACGACAAGGCCGACGAGCTGGTGCTGGCGCTGTACGGCAAGCTCGCGCACGGCATGACGCGCAAGACGTTCGTCGGCGGCGAGGGCCACACGATAGGCCCGGTGAGCGGCGAGCACTTCCGCTCGATGTACCTGCCGCCGACCAACTCCAACGCGGACGGCTTCCTCGTCGCGCTGCGCGAGGCGCTGGTCCACGTCGGCGAGGCGACGAACGGCGTGCCGGACAGATTGTGGCTCGCCTTCTCGACGCCGCGCGGGTGGCTCCAGGACGGCAAGACGATCGCGGTCGACGGAGCGCCGACCCCGTTCGGGGCGGTCACCTACAGAGTCGTGTCCAGATTGGCGTCGAGACGGATCGACGTGACGGCGACGCTGCCGGCCTCGGCCTCCCTGAGAGAGCTGAAGCTGCGGCTGCGCCTGCCCGCCGGCAGTGCGATCGCGGCGGTGAGAGAGACGGTGAGCGGCAGATCCGTGCCGTTCAGCGGCGAGACGCTCG
This sequence comes from Actinomycetes bacterium, assembly GCA_023405705.1. Next base: position 72 of record JAEXXR010000427.1, on the reverse strand, counting down.
ACCTCGCGGGATTCACCGGTGCGGTGACCCTGCAGGTCGACGTCAGCTGAGTTCGCAGGACCTGTGAGAGGG
>JAEXXR010000653.1 GCA_023405705.1 Actinomycetes bacterium | reverse complement strand
GCGAAGCGCGGCCTGCGAACGACGACGGCGCGCCCGTCCCGGCCCGCTTCGTCGCCGCCGACGTCACCTCCGGCGACGACGTGCAGGCGGCGGTCGCGGCGGCCGGCGAGCTGGCGCCGCTGCGCGTCGCGGTCAACTGCGCGGGGGTCGTGATCGGGCAGAAGGTCGTCGGCCGCAGCGGCCCGCACGACCTCGGCGCCTTCAGCCGCGTGATCGCGATCAACCTCGTCGGCAGCTTCAACGTGATGCGCCTCGCCGCCGCGGCGATGGCCGGCAACGAGCCGGGCGAGGACGGCGACCGCGGCGTGATCGTCAGCACCGCCTCGATCGCGGCCTTCGACGGCCAGATCGGCCAGATCGCCTACGCCGCCTCGAAGGCCGGCGTCGCCGGCATGACGCTGCCGGCCGCGCGCGACCTCGCGTCGGTCGGCGTGCGCGTCTGCGCCGTCGCCCCCGGCACCTTCGAGACTCCGATGCTCGCCGGCCTCCCGCAGGCGACGCGCGACGAGCTCGGCGCCGCCGTCCCCTTCCCCCAGCGCCTCGGCCGCCCCGCCGAGTTCGCCGCCCTCGTCGAGCACGTCCTCGACAACCCGATGCTCAACGGCGAGACGATCCGCCTCGACGGCGCCCTGCGGATGCCGCCGAAGTAGCCGGCGTCATGACACGCCGATCATCGGCGTTCTGCCGTCGCATACCGACGACAGAGCGCCAGTGATCGGAGCCGGGCGCTAGGCGACCGGTTCGCGGCCGGCGTCGCGCTCGGCCTGGGCGGCGACGGCGCGCTCGACGGCGGCGACGTCGCGGACGGCGCCGGTGTCGGCGGAGGTCGCCATCGCGGCGTAGGCGCGCAGGGCCGGGGAGACCTGGCGGGGGCGGGGGGCGGCGGGGGCGTAGCCGCCGTTCGCCTCCAGCTCGCGACGGCGCTCGGCCAGCTCGTCGTCGCTGACGGCGAGGTTGATCGTGCGGGCGGGGATGTCGATCTCGATCGTGTCGCCGCTCTGCACCAGCGCGATCGCGCCGCCGCTCGCCGCCTCCGGCGAGACGTGGCCGATCGAGAGGCCCGAGGTGCCGCCGGAGAAGCGGCCGTCGGTCAGCAGCGCGCACTCCTTGCCGAGGCCGCGGCCCTTCAGGTAGGAGGTCGGGTAGAGCATCTCCTGCATGCCCGGACCGCCGCGCGGGCCCTCGTAGCGGATCACGACGACGTCGCCCGATCTGACGCCGCCCTCGAGGATCGTCGCGACGGCGTCCTCCTGCGACTCGACGACGACCGCGGGGCCGCTGAATCTGAGGATCGACTCGTCGACGCCCGCGGTCTTCACGACGCAGCCGCGCTCGGCGACGTTGCCGTAGAGGATCGCGAGGCCGCCGTCGGCCGAGTAGGCGTGCTCGACGTCGTGGATGCAGCCGTCGGCGGCGTCGGTGTCGAGCGACTCCCACCGCTCCGACTGCGAGAAGGCGGTCGCGGAGCGTCTGCAGCCGGGCGCCGCGTGGAACAGCTCGACGGCGATCTCGGCCGGTCTCGGGCCGCGGACGTCCCACGTCCCCAGCCACTCGTCCATCGTGCGCGCGTGGACGGTCGAGACGTCCTCGTTGAGCAGGCCGCCGCGCTGCAGCTCGCCGAGGATCGCGGGGATGCCGCCGGCGCGGTGGACGTCCTCCATCAGGTAGGTGCCGTTCGGCGCGACCTTGCAGAGGCACGGGACGCGGCGCGAGATCGCGTCGATGTCGGCCATCGTGAAGTCGACCTCGGCCTCCTGCGCGGCGGCCAGCAGGTGGAGCACGGTGTTGGTCGAGCCGCCCATCGCGACGTCGAGCGTCATCGCGTTCTCGAACGCCTCGCGGGTCGCGACCGAGCGCGGCAGCACCGAGGCGTCGTCCTCGCCGTAGAAGCGGGTGCACAGCTCGACGGCGGCGGCGCCGGCCGCCTCGTACAGCTCCTTGCGCGCCGTGTGGGTCGCGAGCGTCGAGCCGTTGCCGGGCAGCGCGAGGCCGAGCGCCTCGGTCAGGCAGTTCATCGAGTTGGCGGTGAACATGCCCGAGCAGGAGCCGCAGGTCGGGCAGGCGGCCTCCTCGATCAGCGCCATGTCGTCGTCGCTGACCGACGGCGAGACGGCCTCGGCCATCGCGGTGATCAGGTTGAGGCCCTTGCGGACGGTGCCGTCGACCAGCGTCGCGGTGCCGCCCTCCATCGGACCGCCGGAGACGAAGACCGTCGGGATGTTCAGCCGCAGCGCGGCGTTCAGCATCCCCGGCGTGATCTTGTCGCAGTTGGAGATGCAGACCATCGCGTCGGCGCAGTGCGCGTTGACCATGTACTCGACGCTGTCGGCGATCAGGTCGCGCGAGGGCAGCGAGTAGAGCATCCCGTCGTGACCCATCGCGATGCCGTCGTCGACGGCGATCGTGTTGAACTCGCGCGGGACGCCGCCGGCCGCGATCACCGCGTCGGCGACGACCTCGCCGACCGGCTTCAGGTGCGTGTGGCCCGGGACGAACTGCGTGTAGGAGTTGGCGATCGCCACGATCGGCTTGCCGAAGTCCTCGCGCGCTACGCCGGCCGCGCGGAGCAGGGCGCGGGCGCCGGCCATGTTGCGGCCGTGGGTGACGGTGCGGGACCGCAGCGGTGCCATGGTAGTGTCGTCTCCTCGTGGGGTGCCGGGGTTGCGAGTCGGTCGGCGCGACGGGCGGGGAGTCCCGGCACGCGTCTGCGTTAGGCTAGCGGAATGGCCGTTCCGCCGCCATGGGCAACGCTCACCGCCGACGAGAAGCGAGCGCGCACGCTCGCCGTCGCCGACGAGCTGTTCGCGCGCGAGGGGATCGACGTGCCGATGCCGGCGCTGGCCGAGGCGGTCGGCGCGGGCGTCGGCTCGATCTACCGCCAGGTCGGCAGCAAGGACGACGTGATCGCCGCGCTCGTGATCTCGCGATCGCGGATCCTGCGGGAGCGCTTCCTCGCGACGCTCTCGGACGAGGACCCCTGGGCGGCGCTCGTCGCCGCGACCCACGCGACCGTCGACGACTGCGTCGCCGACGCGCTCACGCAGACCGCCTGGGACGAGGCCGCCTTCGCCTCCGAGGCGGTGCGGGAGGCGCGGGCCGGCGCGACCGACGCGCTCGCGCAGATGACCGAGCGGGCGCGCGCCGCCGGCCTGCTGCGCGACGACGCCGGCCACGAGGACC
>JAEXXR010000364.1 GCA_023405705.1 Actinomycetes bacterium | reverse complement strand
GCGCGTCTCGTCCGCATACCAGTCGAACTGGTCGGCGGTCGCGAGCGTCTCGGCGCGGCTCTCGGCGAGCGGCTTGCCCTGCTCCAGCGTCATCGTCAGCGCGAACAGGTCGGCGTCGCGGCGCATGATCGCGGCGACCTGGCGCAGCACCTCGCTGCGCGCCCACGCGTCGGTGGCGCGCCACCGTTCGAAGCCGAGCGCGGCGGCGCCAAGCGCGGCGTCGAGGTCGGCGGTGCTCGCGCGCGGAAGCTGCGCGACCGGCGCGCCCCCGGTGGGGTCCTCGACGGCGAAGACGTCGCGCTCCGACGCGCCGATCCAGCGGCCGTCGATCAGCAGTCCCGGCTCGGGAATTCCCTGCAAAGCCGGCGAATCGGTATGCGCTGGCGGCACCGGCGCTCTCCCTCCGTGTCGTTGCGTCGAACGAACTTGACCGTTTGCGTATATCGGCCAAAAGTCGAAGATGAGTTTCGCATATGCACAGTCAAACTCAAGTTCTTGACGAATATGCGCAACGCTGTTTAGGGTTCACCGGGCAAATGCGAACCGCCCACCAGGAGAGAGCAGGCCGCGACGCGATGAGTGCTGCGAGAGCTGTCACCGGATCGACGCCGAGCGATCGCCCGACCGCCGCCCAGACGGCGCACGAGGGCGGCGCGCCGGCCGTCTCGGTCCGCGACGTGACGAAGACCTTCGAAGGCCACCAGGCCGTGCGCGGCGTCAGCTTCGACGTCGGCAAGACCGAGTTCTTCGCGATGCTCGGACCGTCCGGCTGCGGCAAGACGACGACGCTGAAGATGATCGCCGGCTTCGAGCAGCCGACCAGCGGCGAGATCGCGATCGCCGGCCGTCTCGCCAACGGCGAGCCGCCGTTCAAGCGCGACGTCAACACCGTCTTCCAGAACTACGCCCTCTTCCCGCACCTGTCGGTGCGCGACAACGTCGCTTTCGGGCTGCGGATGAAGGGCGTCGGCCGCCGCGAGCGGCAGAAGACCGCCGAGGAGGCGATCGAGCGCGTCGGCCTGAAGGGCTACGGCAGCCGCCCGGTCCCCGGCCTCTCCGGCGGCGAGCAGCAGCGGATCGCGGTCGCCCGCGCGCTCGTCAACCGCCCGGCGGTGCTGCTGCTCGACGAGCCGCTCGGCGCGCTGGACCTGAAGCTGCGCCAGGCGATGCAGAGCGAGCTGAAGCAGATCCAGCACGACGCCGGCATCGCCTTCGTCTACGTCACGCACGACCAGTCCGAGGCGCTGACGATGGCCGACCGGATCGCCGTCATGCACGGCGGGAAGGTGATGCAGATCGGCGACCCGGTCTCGATCTACGAGCGGCCGGAGAACCGCTTCGTCGCCGACTTCATCGGCGAGTCGAGCTTCCTCGAGGCGACCGCCGCCGGCATGCGCGGCGAGGACCGGCTCGAGGTCGAGCTGGCCGGCGGCACGGTCGTCTGCGGCGTCGGCGGGCAGCGCTCGCGCGGCAGCGCCGTCACCGTCGCGATCCGGCCGGAGAAGGTCCGGCTGTCCGCGGCCGGCGACGGGGAGGAGGACGCCTGCACGGCGGAGGAGAACGCCGTCACCGGCGTCGTCACCTCGGCCGTCTACGGCGGCAGCGACACCGTCTACGAGCTGCTCGCGCCGGGCGGCACGTTGAAGGCGCGGGTCGCGATGGACCCGGCGCAGGGACATGGCGTGTCGGCTTTCGCGGTCGGGGCCCGCGTCTGCGCGCGCTTCGCGGTCGCGGCGACCGTCGTGATCGCACCGGACGCCTGAGCGGCGCCCGGATCGCCGTCCCGGAAGGGACGGCACGCCGTCCGCCAGCGGACGGCACCCACCAGGAGGAGAACCCAGGTGATGCAACGAGGAAAGGACGCAGGGTGAAGGTTCCCAGCAAGCTGAGAGGCGCCTCGGCGCTCGCAGCGCTGTCGCTGACGGCGCTGACGCTCGCCGCGTGCGGCGGCAGCGACGACGAGGGCGCGGCGACGTCGGCCGCCGCCGACAGCGGCACGACGACGGGCACGAGCGCGAACGCCTCGATGGAGACGATCAGGCAGTGCCCCGTGCTGAACATCATCACGTGGGAGGGCTACGCCAACGACGCGTACGTCAGACCGTTCGAGGAGAGATACGGCATCGAGGTCAAGCCGACCTACGCCAGCTCCGACACCGAGCTGGTCGCCAAGGCGGCGACGCAGAGAGGCTCCTTCCCGGTCGTCAGCGTCAACGGCGCGGTGCGCGGGCGGCAGGCAGCCGCGGGCGCGATCCAGCCGCTCGACGTCTCCAAGCTCGAGCACTACGACGGCGCGCCGCAGAAGCTGCGCGACGCGCTCGTGATCGACGGCGAGACGTGGGGGACCCCGCAGAACTGGGGCGTCAACCCGTTCATCTACGACAGAAGCGCGCTGAGAGCCGACGAGGTGACCGGCTACGACGTGCTGTGGAACCCGGCGCTGAGAGGCAAGGTCTCGCTCTGGAACGAGGTCTCGCTGCTGTACATCGGCTCGACCGTCCTCGGCTTCAACGACGACGTCTTCGACCTCAGCGACGACCAGCTCGACCAGATCAAGGAGAGAATGCTCACGCTCGCGCCGCAGGTGCGCACGACGTGGAACTCCGGCGGCGAGCTGGTGCAGCTGTTCACCAACGGCGAGGTCGCCGCCTCCCCGGGCTGGGCCACGATCTACACCCAGCTGGAGAGAGAGGGCGGCGGCAGATTCGCGCAGGCCGTCTTCGAGGACTCGGGCGCGAACGCCTGGGTCGACGGCCTCGGCATCGGCGCCGACGTCTCCGAGCCGTGCAAGGAGGCCGCCTACGCCTGGATCAACTGGATGACCGATCCGGAGATGCAGGCGACGCTGGTCAGAGAGACCGGCTACGGCCCGGCGCAGCCCGACGCGGCCAGATTCCTCTCGCCCGAGCTGGCCGAGGAGAGCGGCGCGACGAGAGCCGAGGAGCTGCTGAGAAAGGGCATCGTGCGCGTCGACCCGGCCCGCCCGGACGTCTACCAGCGCTACACCGACGAGATCGTGGCGGGCTTCCGCTAGATCGCGACCGGAGCGACCCTCGCCATGTCATTGATCCGCCGCCATCGCTGGCTGCAGGCCGCGATCCTGCTCGGCCCCGCCGCAGCATGGGCGCTCGCCTTCATCGTCGTCCCGACGGTGCTGGCCGTCTGCATGAGCTTCTGGAAGATGCGGGACTTCCGCCTCGTCAAGGAGTGGAACCTCGACAACTACTCGACGTTCCTGGAGGGCGACATCTACTGGCGGGGGTTGCTCAACGCGCTGCAGAACGGCGCGATGGCGGCAGCGCTCGCCGTCGCGCTCAGCCTGCCGCTCGCGCACTTCATCCGCTTCCGCGTCAGACGCCACAAGACGCTCTTCATCGGCGCCGTCGTGGTGGCGCTGTGGCTCGGCTACCTGCTGCGCGTCTTCGGCTGGCGCGTGCTGTTCGGCGCCAACGGCGTCCTCAACACCTTCCTGATGGACATCGGCCTCACCAGCGAGCCGCTGTCGTTCCTGATCTTCAGCCGCTTCGCGATCGTGCTGACGCAGACGCAGCTGGCGATGCCGTTCGCCTTCATCCCGATCTACGCGGCGCTGGAGCGCGTGCAGCCGAGCCTGCTGCAGGCGGCCGGCGACCTCGGCGCGCGGCGCTGGCGCCAAGTCGTCAACGTCGAGCTGCCGCTGATCGCCCCGGCGCTGGTGATCGGCGCGACCTTCGCCTTCATCCTCGCCTTCGGCGACTACTTCGCGACCTCGTTCGTCGGACCGCCGTCGGCGACCCAGACGATCGGCAACCAGGTCGCCGACAACTTCCGCGCCACGATCAACTGGCCGATGGGCGCGGCGCTGGGCACGGTGATGATGCTGACGATCCTGCTCGTGCTGACGCTGCCGGCGGTGGCGACCCGACTGTGGCGCCCGGCCGGCCGCCGCCGCCGCGACGTGGCGGCCCCTGAGACGACCGACGAGGGAGCGATCGCATGAGCGCGACGATCGATTCGCCGACGGCGGCGCGCGCCGACGGGCCCACCGGCCC
>JAEXXR010000349.1 GCA_023405705.1 Actinomycetes bacterium | reverse complement strand
CACCCCGGGCGCCGCGATCGAGGGCGTCGCCGCTGCCGCCGGCCGACAGGTCAGCGTCACGCTCGAGTCCGGCGGCGCGCGCGCCGTCTTCGACGCCGGCAGAGGCCTGACGACGAGATTCGAGCTGCAGACCGGCGAGGACGGAGAGGCCGACTCGGCGACGATGGAGGTCACCGACAGAACCGGGACCGGCATCGTCTTCGGGATCGGGAGAAGCGGCCCGCCGACGCCGAAGTGCCCGACCGGCGCCGGCGACGTGCCGTCGTCGCTGCGCCAGGAGCACACGATGGGCACGGTCGTCGCGGACGGCAGAAAGCGCCATCGGCGCGTCGTCAGGCAGGTGATCGAGGGCAGATGGCACGGCTACGTCGCCGTCTCGGCCAGAGCGCAGAGATTCGACGTCGCGCTGCGCGGCGCGCTGGAGGTGCGCGCGCAGACGGAGTCGGCGAGCGGCAAGGTGCTCAAGCGCGAGGGGACGCGCACCTTCCGCACCGCGCTCGACAAGAGGGGCCTGCCGCTCGGCGTCGACCCGGCGAGCCTGCTCCCCGAGATGCGCCTGTTCGGCCCGAAGGGACGGCTGATCGCCGCCGCCGACGTCAGAGAGGCGACGACGCTGCTCGCGTTCACCTCCGTCGCCGTCGGCGACGTCGACCGTGAGCTGAGAGACGGCGACCGCCGCTGGTACGACGAGCGCGCTTGCGCGACCGTCGACCACACCAGCTCGCCGCAGCATGTCGCCAAGGGCGGCCGCGCCGACTGGGAGGTCACCGCGTTCGGCGCCGACGGGCGGAAGGTCGCCGACGCGATCTGGGCGCCGGCCTCCTCCTGCGGCACGCTGACCGCCTCGGGGACGCGCGGCCCGTCGATCAGACTGGCCGTCGTCGACGGCGCCGGCAGATGGGGTCCGGAGCCGTACGCGGGCGCCTGCGCGTCGGCCGAGCTCACGACGACCGGCGGCCGGCCGCGTCCGTTCGACCACTCGATCTCGCCGCTGCCGGCGGTCGACCTGCGCGTCGCGATATCGATCGCCTATCAGGAGGACATGGGCCCCGGCGTCGTCGCGACGAACATGAACGGCGGCGGCACGGTCACGCTCAGGCACGGCGAGAGCGCGGCGGAGGGGGTCGGCCAGTGGTCGGCGCGCGAGTGGGCCGCCAGCGCGGAGAACACCTGCGGGCAGGACATGACGAGAGGGCGCGACGTCAGCGGCAGAGCGGTCGTCGGCGCGACGCTCAACCACGACGGGACGCTCACGGTCGCCTTCACCGCGTGGGAGCGCCCGCTCAACATGGCCTGGATCGAGGTCTTCACGCTCGACGGCGGCACCCGCCGGCTCACCGGCCAGAAGCCGTTCTGCGGCGAGCCGGGGCGGGCGAGGACGACCGCCGACGTCACGGTGACCGTGGCGAGAGTCGAACGGCCGTGGGGTCAGTGACCGGCGGCGGCGCGCGCTGACGTGACCGGCCAGCGCGCGCCCGCTCCGGCAGGTCAGCCGCGATGTGCGGCGGCCCGCTCCGCCGGCGGGACGTGGTGGTTGCCGCGGAACAGGTCGTGCGGGTCGTACAGCGCCTTCGCGCGGCGCAGGCGCGTCCACGTCGCGGGATCGAAGAAGCCGCTCGCGTCGGCCGGCTCCTCGACGAAGCTCGGGTAGTCGCCGACGCGCTGCGGCGCGACGGCGCCCGACAGCTCTCCGAGCGCGGCCATCACGCCCGGTCTGGCATCCGGATCGGGGACGATGCCGAGCCCGAAGACGCAGATCTCGCCCGGCAGCGTGGCGCGGGCGCCGGCGTCCGGCGCCTCGCGGGCGAGCGCGCCGCCCATGTGCCGCAGCTGCAGCAGCGTCATCCGCGACCCGTCGGAGGCGATCCGCGCGACGTCGTCGAGCGTCGCCGGCGGCAGCTCGTCGACGAGCGCGTGCGCCGTCCAGTACGGCAGCGGGTCGGGCGGGTCCATCGCCAGCTCGGCGAGGGCGGCCGGCGGCTGCATCGCGAAGGTGTCGATCTGCGGGCCGAGCCGCCGCAGCGGCTCCAGCAGCGCGCGCCCCTCCCCCTCCGCGCCGAGGAACGCCGCGTCGACGATCGCGAACGACTGCCCGCGCAGCTCGGCCGGGATCTCCGGGAACGGCGGGAAGTGGAGCACGTTCGCCCACGAGGTCAGCTCCTCCGGCAGCGAGGGCAGCAGCTCCGTCCACGTCTGCAGCACGTCCGCGGCCCGCTCCAGCGGGAAGAACAGCGCGCCGGCGTACAGCTCGGCGATCGGCAGGACCGTGAACTCGATCGCCGTCACCGCGCCGAAGTTGCCGCCGCCGCCGCGCAGCGCCCAGAACAGCTCGGGCTCGTGCACCGGGTCGGCGCGCACGAGGTGGCCCTCGGCGGTGACCAGCTCGATCGCCGTCACGGCGTTCGCCTGCATCCCGTGTCTGCGCGCCAGCCAGCCGATGCCGCCGCCGAGCGAGTAGCCGACGATCCCGACGTCGGGCGAGGAGCCGTGGAGCGCCGCCAGCCCCAGCTCCGACAGCGGCGGCGTCACCTGCTCCCACTTCGTCGCCGCGCCGACCCGGACCCGGCGCGCCTCGGCGTCGATCGAGACGCCCGTCAGCGCCGAGGTGTTCAGGATCATCGTGTCCGCGAGCGAGCCGAGCGGCCCGGGGTTGTGCCCGGTCGCCTGGACCGCGATCCGCAGCCCGCGCTCGCGCGCGGAGGCGACCGCGGCAGCGACCTCGTGCTCGTCGGAGGGGAAGGCGATCAGCTCCGGCCGCTGATCGATCAGGAGGTTGAACGTCGCGCGGGCGGCGTCCCAGCCGGCGTCGCCGGGCTGGACGGTGCGGCCGATGCCGCGCGTGTCGGTGGTGGCCATGGCGTGGTCCCTTTCGCTCGAACGCTGTCTCCGAGCATGGGCTCCGCGGGCGCCGCGCACATCGAGGCGGCCACTGGACCGGCACCCCAAGAGAAACGATGGCCGCGGGCCCCTAGGGGAGGTCCGGAGCGGCGAGCGCCTGCTCCAGCTGGCGGCGGGAGCTGATCCCGAGCTTGCGGTAGGCGCTCGAGAGATGGACCTCGACCGTCTTCGACGTCACGTACAGCTCCTGCGCGATCGCCCGGTTGGTGCGCCCGGCCGCAGCCAGGTCGACGACGCGGCGCTCGCTCGGCGTCAGCGCCCCGACGCCGCTGAGCGCATGCCGCCGCGGGCGAGAGC
>JAEXXR010000343.1 GCA_023405705.1 Actinomycetes bacterium | reverse complement strand
GGGCCGGCCCGTGCGGCCGGACGGGAGGGCCTGCGCGGCGCAGGCCTTCCCGTGCGGCCGTCTGCTCAGGCCGGCTGACCGGCCTCCGCGTCGGGCTGCCCTGCCGGTGCCGCCGCGGCGGCCTCCTCCAGCTCCAGCTCGTCGTCGAGCGCCGGCTCCTGCGGGGGGCGCGGCGCCTCGCCGCCGCCGAACGGGCTGGGGAAGAGGTCGGCGCGCAGGTCGTCGCCGAACTGGTTCCAGATCAGCCGGCCGACGTCGATCTTCGACAGATCGCAGTCGGCGATCGCGATGCCCTCCTCCCAGTCCGGGACGAAGGCGAGCACGTTGCCCTGCGGGTCGATGATGTAGCTGCCGCCGCTGTGGGCCCAGTTGGAGCCGTAGTCGCCGCCGTCGGGCTCGCGGTCGGTCACCTGGCTGGAGGTGATCACGAAGGCGCCCGTGTCGAGCGCGTGCGTGATCCCCATCTCGCGGTGCTGCTCCAGCGTGCCGCCGGAGGCGGCCGTCGCGCGCGGCGCCGGGCCGGTCCACAGCGCGCAGTGGATCTCCTCGCCCAGCTCGCCGAAGGCGCGGCGGATCTGCGGGTGGAGGTTCTCGAAGCAGATCGCGGCGCCGACGTTCCAGCCGCCCAGCTCGAAGGTGCGCAGGTCCTCGCGGCCGCCGCGGTTGAACCACAGCCGCTCGTGCATCACCGAGACGAGCTTGCGGCGCTTGCCGCGGTAGGTGCCGTCGCGGTCGATCGCGACCGCCGTGTTCCACAGCACCGCGCGGCGGGTCGGATGACGCTCCGAGACGCCGACGACGAGCGCCGTGTCGTGATCGCGCGCGATCTCGCCGAGGCGGTCGGTGAACGGGCCGGGGATCAGCTGCGAGTGCTCGAGGTAGGCGCGCTGGTAGCGCTGGATGTCCGACCACAGCCGCTGACCTTCGTCGGTGTGGGGGAAGGGGTCGGGCACGTAGCGCGGGTAGCCGGGCACGAGCAGCTCGGGGAAGACGACCAGCTCGGCGCCGTCGGCGGCCGCCTGCGCGGTGAAGTGGCGGATCCGCTCCAGGCCGGCGTCCGCGTCCATGTAGGACGGCTCGAGCTGCACCGTGGCGATGCGGGGCATCGTCGCTCCTTGTCGGGGTGGTGGTGGGATGTTCGAAGTTCGGTTCGGGGGTCGGCAGCGGGCGGGCGGTGCCCGCTCAGCCGGGGAAGGGGCCGTGGGTCGGCGCTCTCGGCTCGCCGCCGGCGCGCAGCCGCTCGCCCTCGGCGCGGGCGGGGTCGCCTTCCGGCAGGTGCTCGGGGGAGACCTCGTCCGCCGCCAGCTTCCACTGCGCGGGGAGCGGGGTCGCGCCGGCTCTGGGGACGAAGCGCGAGCGCTCGACGATCTCCATGCGGTGGACGTAGCGCGGGCAGACGGGGTAGATCCGCGTCGGCGTCACGGTCACGACGAACTGCGCGCCGGGGAGGCCTTCCAGCAGCTCGCCCTCCAGCACGAGCCTCGCGGTGCCCTTGATCCGCAGCCGCCACGGCGAGGCGGCGGCGAAGTCGATGAAGAGCAGGTCGATTGCGGGATTCACCGCGACATTGCCCCAGGAGTCGTAGAAGCCGTTGCCGTCGTAGTTGGGGATCGCCAGGGTGCGGTCATCGATCACGCGCACGAAACCTGGCGGTCCGCCCTTGTAGGAGCAATGGGGGATGCCCTCGGCGTCGGCGGTGCCGACGAAGACCATCTCCATCCGCTCGACGAACGCCCGCTCGCGGTCGCCGATGCGCGGCTCGTCGACGAACAGCAGCTCGGCGCCGCGATCGGCCAGGCGCCGCGTGTCGAAGCGGTCCTGCAATGCGCGTGATCCCTCGTGGTACGGCTCGTCGGCCATGCCCGTCCTCTCCTGTCGCCCGTGCTGCCAGCAGCTCCGTCCCCGGTGGGCGCGGGCTGCGAGGCCCTGCGCGCACCCGGCTGCGGAGCGGTTCGGTCTGGATACATGATCGCATATCGATTGACGTTTGATCAAAGATATGTAAGCTCCCCGTCGCGAGGAGGCAACCGCCCGACCGCCGGAGAGGAGCAGTGGCAGTGCAGACCGATCAGACGCCACCGGAAGCGCCCGCGAGTGCCGCCGCAGCAGGCGGCGCTCCGCTCGTGCGCATGCGCGGGATCGCGAAGGCGTACCCGGGCGTGCAGGCGCTCGACGGCGTCGACCTGACGATCGCCCCCGGCGAGGTCCACGCGCTCACGGGCGAGAACGGCTCCGGCAAGTCGACCCTCTCGAAGGTGCTCGCGGGCGTCGTCCAGCCCGACGCCGGCACGATCGAGATCGACGGCGTCCGCTGCTCGATCCCGGGCCCGGCCGCCGCGCTGCGCCACGGGATCGTGATGATCAGCCAGGAGCTGACGCTCGCGCCGACGCTCAGCGTCGCCGAGAACGTCCTGCTCGGCCGCCTCCCGCGCACGCGCCTCGGCGCGATCGACTGGCGCGCCGTCCACCGCGAGGCCGGCGACGTGCTCGACCGCCTCGGCGTCCACGTCGACACGCGCCGCGCCGTCGGGGAGCTGAGCGTCGAGCTGCAGCAGGAGATCGAGATCGCGCGCGCCTTCTCCTCGCCGGCCCGCCTGCTGATCCTCGACGAGGCGACCAGCTCGCTGTCGGAGGCCGCGACCGCGCGGCTGCTGGAGCTGGTGCGCCAGCGCCGCGACGAGGGCGTCGCCGTCCTGACGATCTCCCACCGCATGCCCGAGCTGTACGCCGTCGCCTCCGTCGCGACCGTGCTGCGCGACGGCAGGCTGGTCGACACCGTCCCGCTGCCCCAGACGCCCGAGCGTGAGCTGGTGCGCCTGATGGTCGGCCGCGAGCTGGGCGACTACTACGGCAAGCGCAGACTGCAGCAGGGCGAGGTCGTGCTCGACGTCACCGGCCTGCAGACGCCCGACGGCAAGCTGAAGCCGACCGGCTTCCAGCTGCGCCGCGGCGAGATCCTCGGCGTCGCCGGCCTCGTCGGCTCCGGCAAGGGCGAGCTGGCGCAGGCGCTCGGCGGCGCGATCGCCGCGACCGGCACCGTCAGGGTCGCCGGGAGAGAGATCGCGCTGCGCGGCCCGCGCGCCGCGCTCGCCGGCGGGATCGGCTTCGTCCCCGACGACCGCAAGCGCGCCGCGCTGCTGCCGACCCGCTCGGTCGCGGAGAACTTCACGATCGCGTGGGGCGACCTCTCGCGCGCGGGCGTCGTCGACGCGCGCGCCGAGCGCCGCCGCGTGCGCGAGGCGATCGAGCGCTACGGCGTCGTGACCGCCTCGCCGCAGGCGCAGATCACGACGCTGTCGGGCGGCAACCAGCAGAAGGTCGTGCTCGGCCGCGTCTTCGCGCTCGGGCTCGACGTGCTCGTGCTCGGCGAGCCGACGCGCGGCATCGACGTCGGCGCCAAGGCCGAGGTCTACCGCCTGATGCAGGAGGCGGCCGCCGCCGGGGCCGGCGTGCTCGTCGTCTCCTCCGAGCTGCCCGAGCTTCTCGGGATCGCCGACCGCATCCTCGTCTTCTTCGGCGGCGAGGTCCGCGCCGAGCTGGACGCCGACGGCCTGGAGGAGGAGACGATCGCGCACGTCGCCGTCTCCGGCGCGCGCGTGGAGGCGCAGGTCGCATGAGCGCCGCCGAGACCACGGCCGCCACCGCCGCCCCCGCCGACCGCAGAGACCGCAGAACCGACCGGAGATCCCCGATGTCCCGCATCTCACCCGGCCGCTACAGCGGCGTGCTCGCCGCGCTGGCGGTCGTCTCCCTCTACCTCGCGATCACCGAGCCGGCGTTCGGGACGTGGGACAACCTGATGAACGTCGTCAAGGCCAACAGCGTGATGTTCGTGCTGGCGATCGGCGCGACGTTCGTGATCATCTCCGCCGGCATCGACCTCTCCGTCGCCTCCGCGACGGCGGCGAGCGCGATGATCCTCGGCCTGACGCTGGAGGCCGGCTGGGGCGCCGCCCCGGCGATCGCCGTCACGCTGCTGTTCGGCCTCGGCCTCGGGCTGCTGATGGGCGTCACGATCGCGTGGCTGAAGATCAGCTTCCTCGTCGTGACGCTCGGCGGCCTGTCGATCTTCCAGAGCTTCGCGCTCGTCGCCAACGACGGCGCGACGATCTCCGTCTTCGGCCTGCCCGGCTTCTCGCCGATCAGATCGTTCGTCAACGACGAGATCGCCGGCGTACCGGTGCTGCTGCTGTTCGACGTCGCGCTGCTGCTGATCGCCGGCGGCGTGCTGCGCTACACCCGCTTCGGCCGCGCGCTGTTCGCGGTCGGCTCCAACCCGGAGGCGGCGCGCCTCAACGGCATCAACGTCGGCCGCATCCTGATGACCGTCTACGGCATCGCCGGCCTGACCGCCGGCATCGCCGCGATCGTCCAGGTCGGCCGCCTCACCGGCGCCGCGCCGGAGTCCGACCCGACGCTGCTGCTGACCGTCATCACCGCCGTGCTGATCGGCGGCACCGCCTACACCGGCGGCGAGGGCGGCGTCTTCGGCACGCTGATCGGCGTGCTGTTCCTCGGCGTCGTGCAGAACGGGCTGACGCTGTCGGGCGTCAACACCTTCTGGCAGGGGATGGTCTCCGGCCTGATCCTGATCGGCGCCGTCGGCCTCGAGGTGCTGCGCAGACG